>JAJECZ010000224.1 GCA_022821735.1 Alphaproteobacteria bacterium
CGGATGCACCATGCCGGAGCCGAGAATCTCCAGCCAGTCGCCGCCCGCGCCGATGCGCAGCTGCCCGCCCTCGCGCGTGCAGCCGATATCGACTTCCGCGGAGGGCTCGGTGAACGGGAAATGGCTCGGCCGGAAGCGCACCGGCAGGTCTGCCACGCCGAAGAAGGCCCGGCAGAAAGCGATCAGGCAGCCCTTGAGATGGCCCATATGGATCGACTTGCCGATGGCCAGCCCCTCGACCTGATGAAACATGGGCGAGTGGGTGGCATCGTGGTCCGAGCGGTAGGTGCGCCCCGGCACGATCACGCGCAGCGGCGGCGGCTCCGAGAGCATGGTGCGGATCTGGACCGGGCTGGTGTGCGTGCGCAGCACCGGCCGCGCGCGACCCTCTTCGGCCGCCAGATAGAAGGTGTCCATCTCCTGGCGCGCGGGGTGCTCGGGCGGGATGTTGAGGGCGGTGAAATTGTACCAGTCGTCCTCGATGTCCGGCCCTTCGGCCCAGCGGAAGCCCATCTCGCCGAATATCTGCGTGATCTCGTCGACGGTCTGCGAGATCGGGTGCAGGCTGCCTTCCGGCGCGGGCCGGACGGGCAGGGTGATGTCGATGCGCTCGGAGGCGAGGCGGCGCTCCAGTTCGACATCCGACAGCGCCGCCTTGCGGGCATCGATGGCGTCCGATACCGCCTGTTTCAGCCGGTTGAGGGCCTGGCCGCGCTCCCGCCGTTCTTCCGGCGCGGCCTTGCCCAGGCTCTTCATCAACTCCGTTACGGCGCCGCGGCGGCCGAGTGCGCGGATACGCACCTCTTCCAGCGCCTCCAGGCTGCTGGCCGCCAGAACAGCGCCCTCCAGCTCGTCCCGGAGCGCCGTCAATTCGTCCGACATGGAAGGCCCTCTTTCCGGGGAAACGCTCTCACCCCGCGGGCTAGGCGCGCGCGTCCCGCGCCTGCTCCACCAGCGCCCTGAAGGAGTCCGGTTCACGCACGGCGAGGTCGGCCAGCACCTTGCGGTCCACCTCGATCCCGGCCTTGGCGATGCCGTCCATGAAGGCGGAATAGGTCAGGCCGTGCTCCCGGGCGGCGGCGTTGATGCGCTGGATCCAGAGCGAGCGGAAGTTGCGCTTGCGCGTCCGGCGGTCGCGGTAGGCGTATTGCAGGCCGCGCTCGACGCGCTCGATGGCGATGCGGAAATTGTTCTTTGAGCGGCCGCGATAGCCCTTCGCCTGCGCCAGGACCTTTTTGTGCCGGCGGCGGTTGCCGGATCCGCCCTTGATACGGGACATGACTCTCGACCTCCCCGCTCAGGCGTAGGGCATGAAGCGGAGCACGATCCTCGCGTCCGGCTTCGACATTTGCGTGGTGCCGCGCGACTGGCGCTTCATCCGCTTCGACTTGTTGGCGAGGCAGTGGCGCTTGTAGGCGTGGTTCATCAGCACCTTGCCGGAGGCGGTCTTCTTGAAGCGGCCTTTCGTGCTGCTCTTCGTCTTGAGCTTGGGCATTTTCCTGTCCTTCGAGCAAAGGCGGATTCGGGACGGCCGGGCATGCCCTCACTCGCGCCGGGCCGTCCGTCGATAGAGGCGCGCGGTATAGCCGGCCCCGGGGCCGCGCGCAAGAGCAAGGCTGCGGCGGGGCCGCCGCACTCGCGATCGGTCGAATGAGCGGCTGCCTCAGGCGGTCAGCGCGGCGACATCACCATGACCATCTGCCGCCCTTCCATCTTCGGGAACTGCTCGACCTTCACGGCCTCGCCCAGTTCCGCCTGGACGCGTTGCAGGACGGCGCGGCCGACTTCCTGGTGGGCCAGTTCCCGTCCGCGGAAACGCAGCGTCACCTTCACCTTGTCGCCTTCTTCGAGGAACCGGCGGACCGAGCGCATCTTGGTGTCGTAATCGTGCTGCTCGATCCCGGGGCGCATCTTGATTTCCTTGACCTCGATGGTCTTCTGCTTCTTGCGCGCCTCGTTCTTCTTTTTCTGCGCTTCGTATTTGAAGCGTCCGTAGTCGAGGACCTTGCACACCGGCGGCTCCGCATTGGGCGAGACCTCTACGAGATCGAGGCCTGCATCCTGTGCCGCACCCATGGCTTCGTGGATTCCCACAACACCGAGCATGCTGCCGTCAGCGCCCACCAGGCGGACCGACCGCGCCTCGATGTCCTCATTCACGCGCGGCCCTTCCTTTTTGGGCGGCACTGTAGACGTGTATCGAGCTATGGACCGTCTCCTTCTTGTTCGCTAGCGGCCCCGGCTGGGGACCGCCGCTTCTTCCAACAGGGTATGAATCGAGTCGGCAACTGCAAGTATTTCTTGCTCCTTCGACCCGAGCCGGCGCAATGCGACCGTTCCCTGCTCCGCCTCCCGCCGCCCGACGACAAGTATGAAAGGCACCTTGGCGACAGAGTGTTCGCGCACCTTGAAGCCGATTTTCTCATTGCGCAGGTCGAGTTCCGCGCGCAGCCCGGCGGCCTGCAACCGGCCGAAAACCTCGCGCGCATAATCGTCGCCGTCGCCGGTGATCGTGGCCACCACGGCCTGCACCGGGGCCAGCCAGAGCGGGAAGCGGCCGGCATAGTGCTCGATGAGCATGCCGATGAAACGCTCGAACGAGCCGAGGATGGCCCGGTGCAGCATGACCGGCCGGCGCTTCTCGCCGCTTTCGTCCACATAGCTGGCGTTCAGGCGTTCGGGGAGTACAAAATCGACCTGGAAGGTGCCGCACTGCCAGTCCCGGCCGATGGCGTCGCGCAGCACGAATTCGAGCTTGGGGCCGTAGAAAGCGCCCTCGCCGGGATTCAGTTCGACCTCGAGACCTGCGGCGCGCACGGCGTCCATCAGCGCGGTTTCGGCCTTGTCCCAGACCTCGTCCTCGCCCGCCCGGACGTCGGGGCGGTCGGAGAATTTGACCAGCACGTCGTCAAAGCCGAAATCCGAATAGATGCTGGTGAGCAGCGCGCAGAAGCGCTCCGTCTCCGCCGTCACCTGGTCCTCGGTGGCGAAGATATGGGCGTCGTCCTGGGTGAAGGCGCGCACCCGCATGATGCCGTGCAGCGCGCCGGAGGGCTCGTTGCGGTGGCAGGCGCCGAACTCCGCCATGCGCAGCGGCAGGTCGCGGTAGCTCTTGATGCCCTGCTTGAATATCTGCACATGGCCGGGGCAGTTCATCGGCTTGAGCGCGAACAGCCGGTCTTCCGCCGCCTCGGCCACGAACATGTGCTCGCGGAATTTCTCCCAGTGGCCCGACGCCTCCCAGAGCGCGCGGTCGAGAAGTTGCGGCGTCTTCACCTCGACATATCCGTTCGCGTCGAGGCGCATGCGCATGTAGTCCTCGCAGACGCGGAACAGCGTCCAGCCCTTGGGCATCCAGAAGACCGAGCCGGCGGCCTCTTCCTGCAGGTGGAAAAGACCCATCTCGCGCCCGATGCGGCGGTGGTCGCGCCGTTCGGCCTCCTCCAGCCGCTCCAGGTAGGCCTTGAGCTCCTTCTCGTCCCGCCACGCCGTGCCGTAAATGCGCTGCAGCATCTCGTTGCGGTGGTCGCCGCGCCAGTAGGCCCCGGCGACGCTCATCAGCTTGAACGCCTTGCCGAGCTTGCCCGTGGAGGGCAGGTGCGGCCCCCGGCAGAGGTCGAGGAAGCCGCCCTGCCGGTAGAGCGTGATCGGCTCCGCCGACGGGATCGAGCGGATGATCTCCGCCTTGTAGTGCTCGCCCTCGCCCTCGAAGAAGCGCGCCGCCTCGTCGCGGTCCCAGACCTCGCGGGCGATCGGCTCGTCGCGGTCCACGATCTCGCGCATCCGCTCCTCGAGCAGCGCCAGGTCGTCCGGCGTGAACGGCTCGGCGCGCGAGAAGTCGTAGTAGAAGCCGTTCTCGATCACCGGGCCGATGGTGATCTGGACCTCCGGATAGAGCTCCTTCGCGGCCTCGGCGAGCGCATGGGCGGCATCGTGCCGGATGAGGTCGAGGCCGTCCGGATCGTCGCGCGTCACGATCTCGACGGCGCCGTCCTCCGTCAGCGGCTCGGTGAGGTCGCGCAGCGCACCGCCCACGCGGATGGCGACCGCGCGCTTCGCGAGGCTTCTGGAAATGGCCGCCGCCAGGTCGGCGCCGGTGCCCCCGCGCGCGAAGGGGCGAACGGAACCGTCGGGCATTGTCAGGGCGATGTTGCTCATCGGCTTGGCAGATGTTCCGGATTTCGGAAAGGCCGCAATCTAGAAAACGCCGCTGCCGCGTCAAGCAACGAAACGCTCCATCGGGTCGCCGGGCCCTTTACGGCATCACCTTTACGTCCGCATTGCGCTCCACGGTGCGCAACAGCTCGGTCACATCGGCCTCGCGGCCGAGATGGGCGAGCGAGGCCTGGTGAAGCTCCCGCACGACATTGGCGACGAACATGGGTGCGGCGCTGTCTGCGCCGAGCTGGGTCGCCAGGCGCACGTCCTTGTGCATCAGGGCCAGCGCGAAATCGAAAGGCTGCGGGCCCTCCGTCTGCGCCGCCAGCATGGCCTCCGACATGAAGCTCCGGCCCGAACTCTTGTTGAGCACCTCGACGGCCCTGGCGAAGTCGAGCCCGTTCTTGACCCCCATGGCGACCGCCTCGCAGGAAGCTGCATAGGCGGACGCGGCGGTCACATTGTTGACCAGCTTCATCACGTGGCCCGTGCCGACGCCGCCGCAATGGAAGACATTGGGGCTGATGGCGTGCAGCATCGGCAGCACTTCGGCGTAGTCGGCCTCCTCCGCGCCGACCATGATCGCTATGGTGCCGGCGTCCGCGCCCCGCTTGCCGCCCGAGACGGGCGCATCGATCAGCCGGATGCCGCGCTCCGCAAGTTCCGCCGCCATGGCGCGCGTCGCATTGGGGTCGCCGGTGGTCTGGTCCAGGATGATGCTGCCTTCGCCCATGCCCTCGGCAAGCCCGCCCGGCCCGAACACCGCACGACGCACATCGTCCGAAGTCGGCAGGCAGGTCAGCACGGTTCCGCACTCCGCGCCGAGCGCGGCGGCCGACTGGACCGGCGTGCAGTTGTCTTCCGCCAGCGCCTGCATAGCCTCCGGGCGCAGGTCGAAGACGCGCAGCGGATGGGTGAGGGCGAGGCGGCGGGCCAGCGCGCCTCCCATATTGCCGAGGCCGACATAGCCGATGCTCATGTGCGCTGTTCCTTCGTTTCCGGTTTTCGGGCTATCCTATGCGGAATTCGCGCGCCGGAAAGCAGGGTGCCGCAGCAGGGCGTCCGAGGAGACCAGTTCATGCCCGATTCGCATGCCGCCGACCATTCGATGCAGAACCGCGTCAGCCCCGAGGAATGGGCCGTCCGCGTGGACCTCGCCGCGCTCTACCGGCTTTGCGCCCGGCACGGCATGACCGACCTCACCTACACGCATCTCTCCGCGCGCGTGCCGGGGGATGGGGACGCCTTC
>JAJECZ010000250.1 GCA_022821735.1 Alphaproteobacteria bacterium
TTCGTCCTGCGCGGAGACGAAAGCGTTGAGGCCGTGCATCTCCGCGGTCAGTTCCGCCTCGACGGTCTGCCAGGCAGTAAAATTGGAGTGGCCGATATAGCGCACCTTGCCCTGGCGGATGAGGTCGTCGAGCGCCCGCAGCGTCTCCTCGATGGGGGTCAGCGGATCGGGCTGGTGAAGCTGGTAGAGGTCGATCCAGTCCGTGCCGAGCCGCCGGAGGCTCGCCTCGACCGCGTGCATGATGTACCAGCGCGCCGCGCCGATGCCGTAGGGTCCGTCCGCCATGCGCATTCCGAATTTGCTGGCGAGCACGATGTCCTTGCGGCGGGGTCCCAGCGACTTCCCGAGAAATTCTTCGGACTTGCCCCGCCCGCCATAGATGTCGGCGGTGTCGAACAGCGTGATGCCGGCGTCGATCGCGGCATGGACCACGGCGTCCGTGCCGGCCTGGTCGAGCCGCTGGCCGAAATTGTTGCAGCCGACGCCGACGAGCGAAACCTGCAGGCCCGACCGGCCCAGATTGCGAAACTGCATGATGTCGATATCCCGTGTGAAGGTAGCGGCAGTATAGGCCGCCCGCCGTCATTCGCAGCCGGGCTGGTGTATCTCGATGATCGTGCCTTCCGGGTCCTGGAAGAAAATCTGGTACCAGCCGCCCATGGCCCAGGCGCCATAGTCCGAGAAGGGAATGCCGAGGTTGGTCAGGCACTTCTTGACGGCCTCGATGTCGTCGGTGCGAAAGGCGATATGCCCGCGCTCCAGCGGATTGACGGCGTGGCCCATGCGGTGGCCGACGCCCAGATCCTGCGTGGCGAGGTGGAACTCGGTGCGCCCGTCGGTCAGGAACGACACGCCGCCCGAATAGCCCTGGTTCAGGTTCCGGTTGTCCTCGCGGCCCTCCATGGTCTCCATGCCGAAGACCGAGCGGTAGAACTCGTCCAGCCCGGGTACGTTCTTCGTGCAGACATTGATGTGGTGGAGTTCGATTTTCATTGCTTTCTCCGAGAGTTGAAGCCGGGGTCTACTGTTCCCGGTCGAGAACGGCCATCAGTTCGCGCCATTCGCGTGCGCCGAGGCCGCTGTCCGGCTGCTCGACCCGCTCTCCCGCCAGCATGCGCCGCACCACGTCGAGCGCCCCGGCCGAGAGGGAGGCTGCATGATGCACATAGTCCTGGAAGGCGCGGTATGTCACCGGCACCCAGCGCTTCACGATCTCGTCGAGAATGATGTCGGCATAGGTGCGGATTTCGTACTGCGCGTGGCTGTCGGCGCGCAGCGAAAGGAAGTGCATCAGATTGTGCAGGTCGCACTTCCAGTAAAACTGGGTGTAGTAGTTGACCGGCAGGACAGAACGGGCGAGTTCGCGCGCGATTCCGGACCTGTCTTCCCGGATTTTCTCGCCGTCCTCGTCTTCGTTCAGCAGGTTCTTGTAGACGCCGTAGGTCCGGCTCGAGACCCAGTCCAGCCTGGACAGGGAATCGTGGACCTCGGCCGCTGTCAGCCGGCCTTCCCGGCCCTGTCTGTTCATGTCCGACTGGGCGGCGAGCGTCGCGGGCTCTTCCGGTTGGCGGGGCTCGAACAGATCCGGCCAGGCTTCCCGTTCGCGCCGCTTGCGGTTGCGATCCTCCAGCAGGGCCTGCAGGTGTTCCGGATCGGGAATATAATACTCGCGGTCCATCTTCGAATAGCGGGCGGAATACTCGTTTACATTCGCCGTCCGGTGGCGAATCCACTGCCGGGCGACGAATATCGGCAGCTTGATGTGCAGCTTGATCTCGCACATCTCGAAGGGCGTGGTGTGACGGTGGCGCAGCAGGTAGCGGATGAGCGCCGCGTCGGTGGAACTGCGCTTGGTGCCCTTGCCGTAGGAAACGCGCGCCGCCTGCACGATGGCGTTGTCGCTGCCCATGTAATCGACGACGCGCACGAAGCCGTGGTCCAGCGCCTTGAACGGCTCGTTCAGAATTTCCTCGAGCGCCGGCACCGTCTCCCGCCTGGTCGGCGCCGTGGCCTTCCATTCCGGGCGAACCGCCGGTCCGCCGCCGGGTTCGCCGGAGTCCGGAGCGTCGTTCATGGCTCCAGTTTCGCCCAAACCGGCCGGCGGGGGCAAGCGGTCAGTCCAGCAATTGGCGGGGCAGCCAGAGCGCGATATCGGGCCAGGCGATGACCGTCGTGAGGCCGATTACCTGAAGGATCACGAAGGGCACGATGCCCTTGTAGATCGCCGTCAGCTTCACCTCCGGCGGCGCCACGCCCTTCATGTAGAAGAGCGCAAAGCCGAAGGGCGGCGTGAGGAAGGAGGTCTGGAGATTGACCGCGATCAGGATGGCGAACCAGTAAACGACCTCGTGGTCCGGCACATGCGCGCCGAAGGTAAGCATGTCGACGATGGGCAGGAAGACCGGCAGCACGATCAGCGTGATCTCGACCCAGTCCAGGAAGAAGCCCAGCACGAACACGATCGCCATGAGCACGATCAGCAGGCCCCAGTTTCCGAGGCCGACCGAGAGGATGAGATGGTCCACCACCTCGTCGCCGCCGAGCGAGCGGAAGACATAGGAGAAGCCGGTGGCGCCGACGAAGACGAAGAAGATCATCGCGACCGTGAGCGCCGTGCGGTCGCAGCAGTCCTTCATCAGCTCCAGCGTGAAGCGCCCGTTGGCGATTGCGAGCAGCGTTGCGCCGAATGCGCCCACCGCGCCGCCCTCGGTGGGCGTCGCCCAGCCGCCGAAGATCGCGACCTTGATCATCAGGATGAGCACCGCCGGCGGGATGAAGCCCTTGAGCAGCATGCCCGCATAGGCCGGAACGGTCTGCGGCGTGTCGAGATCCGCGAGCGGCGGGGCCACCTGAGGGCGGATGGCGGAGTAGGACGAGATGTATATGAAATAGAGGCCGGAAAGCAGCAGGCCGGGGAAGAGGGCGGCGAGGAAGAGGTTGCCGACCGAAACCGCCATCAGGTCGCCCATGATGACCAGCAGGATCGAAGGCGGAATGAGGATGCCGAGCGTGCCGGCGGCGCAGATCGTGCCGCAGGCGAGCGCATGGTCGTATTTCGCCTTCAGCATGTGGGGCAGGGCGAGCACGCTCATCAGCGTGACCGACGCGCCGATGATGCCGGTCATCG
>JAJECZ010000147.1 GCA_022821735.1 Alphaproteobacteria bacterium
CGATCGACGAGCGCGGCCCGGTCGAAACCGCCAAGAGCTATCCGATCCACCGCCCGGCGCCGCCTTTCGTGGACCAGTCCACCGAGGCGGAGCAGCTGGTGACGGGCATCAAGGTGGTGGACCTGCTGACCCCCTACGTGAAGGGCGGCAAGATCGGCCTGTTCGGCGGCGCGGGCGTCGGCAAGACCGTGCTCATCATGGAGCTCATCAACAATATCGCCAAGGGCCACGGCGGCTATTCGGTGTTCGCCGGCGTCGGCGAGCGCACCCGCGAGGGCAACGACCTCTATCACGAGATGATCGAGTCGGGCGTGATCGACCTGGAGGGCGGCGAGTCCAAGGCCGCACTCGTCTACGGGCAGATGAACGAGCCGCCGGGCGCCCGCGCCCGCGTCGGGCTGACGGGGCTGACGCAGGCGGAGTATTTCCGCGACGAAGAGGGCCAGGACGTGCTGCTCTTCATCGACAACATCTTCCGCTTCACCCAGGCGGGCTCCGAGGTCTCGGCGCTGCTCGGCCGCATCCCCTCCGCGGTCGGCTACCAGCCGACGCTCGGCACCGACATGGGCGCGCTTCAGGAGCGCATCACCTCGACCACCAAGGGCTCGATCACCTCGGTGCAGGCGATCTACGTGCCGGCGGACGACCTGACCGACCCGGCGCCTGCGACCGCCTTCTCGCATCTCGACGCCACCACGGTGCTCTCGCGCCAGATCGCGGAACTCGGAATCTATCCCGCCGTGGACCCGCTCGACAGCACTTCGCGCATCCTCGACCCGCGCGTGGTCGGCGACGAGCATTACGGCATCGCCCGGCGCGTCCAGGAGGTGCTGCAGCAATACAAGAGCCTGCAGGACATCATCGCCATTCTCGGCATGGACGAGCTGTCGGAAGAGGACAAGTTGGTGGTGGCGCGGGCGCGCAAGATCCAGCGCTTCCTGTCGCAGCCCTTCCATGTGGCCGAGGTGTTCACTGGCTCGCCCGGCGTCTATGTCGAGATCGAGGACACCATCAAGGGCTTCAACGGCATCGTCTCCGGCGAGTATGACGACCTGCCGGAGGCGGCCTTCTACATGGTCGGCACCATCGAGGAAGCTATCGAGAAGGCGCGCAGGATGGCGGCCGAGGCGGCGTAGCGATGGCGGACGGCAAGGTCGAATTCGAACTGGTCACGCCCGAGCGCCTGCTGCTTTCGCAGGAGGCCGACATGGTGGTGGTGCCGGGCGCGGCCGGCGATTTCGGCGTGCTGCCCCGCCACTCGCCGCTGATCTCGACCGTGCGCCCGGGCACGATCCGCCTGCATGACGGCGCAGGCGAGCCGAGCGAGATCTTCGTCGCCGGCGGATTCGCGGAAGTGACGCCCGAGCGCTGCACCGTGCTGGCGGACGAGGCCCTGCCGCTCGCGGAACTCGACCGGGCCGAAGTCGAACGCGAGCTTCGCGAGGCGCGCGAGGACGCGGCTGACACGGACGACGAGCGCCGCCGCGCCGACGCCGAACGCCGCGCCGCCGTCGCCGAAGCGAAGCTGGCCGAACTGGGCTGAGGGCGGCCCGGCTCGGCTGTCTGCGTCGCTCCCTATGCGACCGCGATTCGCTCGACGGTAATCGTGCGTTCCAGATGGCGCGACTGCGCGAGGTCGAAAGCCAATTGCATGCCGAGCCATGTCTCCGGGGTGGAGCCGAACGCCTTGGAGAGGCGATAGGCCATCTCGATCGAGACGGCCGCCTTCTCGTTGACAAGGTTGGACAGCGTCTGGCGGCCGACGCCGAGTCGTCTCGCGCCTTCGGTAACAGACAGGCCCAGCGGCTTCAGGCAGTCTTCGCGCACAATCGCGCCGGGATGCGCGGGATTCTTCATTGCCATGCCGCTATTCCGAATTTTTTGCCCACTACCTGCCCCGTCACCCCGCCTCGTCGACGAAGCAAACCTTCATCTTCCCCCCGAATATGGCTATGGCCACCTCACGGTGGCCATAGGGTCCGCTGCCCGCAACGGGTCAGCAATCCAGACTTGCTGCAGACACGATAGGAACACGCCTTCGAAACGTCAACCGGTGTTTACTGCTCTTCCGCCCTAAGCCGCCTGCCGGGGCGCCTCCGCGTCCAGGATGCCGACGGTGGGGCCGCCCTTGACGGTGATGCGCTGCATGACGCGCCTCTGGCCGAAATAGTCGTTGACGGCCATGTGCATCAGGCGGCGGTTGTCCCAGATGGCGAGCGTGCCGGCTTCCCAGCGCAGCCGGCAGGTGAACTCCGGCCGCGTGGCATGGCCCATCAGCCAGTCGAGCAGCGGCAGGCTCTCCTCCTCGGTCATGCCCTCGAAGCGCCTCGTGCTGCGGGAATCGCTCAGGTAGAGCGCCGGGCGCCCGGTCTCGGGATGGACGCGCACAAGCGGGTGGTACGCCGGCTCCGCGGGTTTGTCCTTCTCGGTCACGCGCATCTGCATCTTTTCCGAGCGCGGCGCGTGCTTGTTGTAGAGATTGTGGGTGCGCAGCTTCGCCGCCGTCGCCTTCATGCCGTCGGAGAGCGCGTCGTAGCTTGCGTAGAGGTTGGCGAACAGCGTGTCGCCGCCGGCCGCCGGCACTTCCTTCGCGTAGAGCAGGGTCGCCATGGCCGGCGTCTTCGTGAAGCTCTGGTCCGTGTGCCAGTGGTCGGCGAAGCCGGTCGGGTCGTCGGCCTCGCGCACGATCTCGATGATCTCCGGCCGGTCGTCGAGGCCCTTCAGGTGGGGATGCAGATGGATGCCGCCCCAACGCTTCGCGAAGGCGAGATAGGCATCCGGGTCGAGTTCCTGGCCGCGGAAAGCGACCACCCCATATTCGAGCAGCGCGGCATGAGCCTCGGCGAAACCCGCATCGTCGAGGCTCGCAACATCGACGCCGCGGACCTCGGCGCCGAGGGATCCGGACAGCGGAACGGCTTCGAACGGCATCGCGCATGCCTCCCCGATGAATCGCAACGTCAGCAGTCTAGCCGGCGCTGGCGCCGGAGGGTAGGGCGGCGGGGGCTTGCGCGAAGAACTTTGTTTAGCTAAATAGAGTGGACTAAATAGCGGGGAGGCCGTCCATGCTCACCGTCAACATGCACGAAGCCAAGACCCACCTCTCGCGTCTCGTCAAGGCCGCCGCCGAAGGCGAACCCTTCATCATTGCCCGTGCGGGCAAGCCGGTGGTCAAGGTCGTCGCTCTGGACGCGCCGGAACCGGGCTCCCGGATCGGGTTCATGGCCGGCGAGATATCCATTCCGGACGATTTCGACAGCATGGGCGCCAGCGAAATCGAGTCCATGTTCCAGGACGATGCGTGAAATATCTTCTGGATACGCATCTGCTCCTCTGGGCAGCAACCGGGTCCGCCCGGCTGCCGGCGGAGGCGCGCAGAATTATCGATCTCCCGGAGACCGAACCGGCCGTTAGCGCCGCTTCGCTCTGGGAAATAGCGATAAAGAGCGGACTGGGGCGAACCGATTTCCGCATCGATCTGCGCTTGCTTCGGCGCAGGCTGTCGGTTCACGGCTACACCGAATTGCGGGTAACCGGAGCCCATGCGGCGGAGATATGTCTTTTGCCGCCGATTCATCGCGATCCCTTCGACCGCATGCTGGTTGCGCAAGCCAGGGTTGAAGGTATCACGCTCCTGACGGCCGACAGCATTGTCGCGCGCTATCCGGGTCCCATTCGCGCGCTATGATGGCGGGGACGCCTGCCGGAGGTGCCGCGATGAGCATCCGCCCGCCTGAAGACGCAGACCGCGCCGCGCTGGCCGGCCGGGTCTGGCGAGACGATGCCGGGGGGCCGTCCGTCGTCGCGCTCAGGGACGGCGGGCTGGTCGATGTGACCCGGAGCTTCCTGACGATGACCGACCTGCTGGCGGCCGACGACCCGGCGGCGGCGCTCCGCGCGGTGCCGGGCGAGGCGCTGGGGTCGCTGGAGGCGCGGGACTCGCTGCTGGCGCCGGTCGATCTGCAGGCGGTCAAGGCCTGCGGCGTCACCTTCGCGGCCAGCATGCTGGAGCGGGTGATCGAGGAGCAGGCGCGCGGCGACCCCGCCGCGGCCGAGGGCGTCAGGAGCATGCTGGCGAAGGAGATCGGCGCGGACCTGACGGGCATCGCGCCCGGCTCCGCGGAGGCGGCGCGGCTCAAGCAGGCGCTGGTCGCGCGCGGGCTCTGGTCGGCCTATCTGGAGGTCGGCATCGGGCCGGACGCCGAGGTCTTCACCAAGGCGCAGCCCATGTCGGCGGTCGGGCCGGGCATGAAGGTCGGCATCCGCTCCGACTCGGTCTGGAACAATCCCGAGCCGGAACTTGTGCTCGTCATCGCGCCCACCGGCCGGATCGTCGGCGCGACGCTCGGCAACGACGTCAATCTGCGCGACATCGAGGGCCGCAGCGCCCTGCTGCTGGGGCAGGCGAAGGACAACAACGCCTCGACCGCGCTCGGCCCCTTCATCCGCTTCACGGACGACGGTTTCGGCCTGGACGACATGCGGAGCGCGGAGATCGCGCTGCATGTGGCGGGTGCGGACGGCTTCGTGCTGGAGGGCAGAAGCTCGATGGCCGAGATCAGCCGCGACATCGAGGACCTGGCGGCCCAGACCATCGGCGCCGCGCACGACTATCCCGACGGCCTCGCGCTCTTCACCGGCACCCTGTTCGCGCCCGTCCGGGACCGCGACGCGCCCGGCCAAGGCTTCACCCACAAGCAGGGCGACCTGGTGACGATCTCAAGCCCCCGCCTCGGCGCGCTCACGAACCGCGTCACCACCTGCGAGCAAGCCCCCCGCTGGACCTTCGGCACCCGCGCGCTGATGGCGAACTTGGCGGGAAGGGAGTTGCTGGGGTGAGGGGCAGAGGATACAATTCCCGAATATATTTCAGATAAATTATCGATTTTACATGCTACATATGGTTGACACCCATGCGTCAGGCTTCCATATTACGCTGAATTCATCCCAAAGGAGGACAGAAATGGCTGATTCCAAAACCGCTTCACCGACCTCTGGAGGAGTATCCGCTTCCAGCAATCGGCGCCAAAAATTCATAAAATTGGCCGAGAAACGGACAGTCAACGCTATCAAAGCGATCCGTATCATCGGCAAACTTGGCAACCCGAACGCCTACGAATACGACGAAAACGACGTCAGGAAAATCGTCAAGGCGCTGAACGACGAGATCGAAGCCATGAAAACCCGCATGAAAAACACCAAGCCGTCCGACGATGTGGCTTTCAGGCTGTAGCGCGGGAAATCCCGCATGAGGACCAAGGACTGCGAACGCCTATGCGAGGGTCTCTAGAGGCGACCGGCCGGAAGACTATTATCGACCCCTTACGTGACTCAGGATATCGGGACCGGCGCATTCAGCGTGAAACAGGACTCGATTTGCCGGCGCTTGAGCTTAGTTTGACGGCGATTTCCAGCCAGCGGAAATGCTCGTTGCAAGTGCGTCAGACCGGGATGACGGACCTGCCAATATGGAACTGACGGACTACCGCCAATGACCGGACCCATTCATCCCGGGGTGACGCTCCGCGAAGACTTCATGGAGCCGCACGGGCTGAGCGCCGCCGGGCTGGCTGAGGCGCTGGGCGTTTCCCGGAACCGGATCGCGGGTATTCTGCGCGGGCGGTGCGGCATCACCGCCGACACCGCGCTTCGGCTGGAAACCGCATTCGGCGTGTCGGCCGCGTTCTGGCTGAATCTGCAATCTCACTACGAGTTGGAACTGGCGAGCCGGAGAGCAGGCCCGGCGATTGACGAGACCGTAAAAAGGTTTCCCTCGCCGGCCGCGGCCTGATTGGCAGGACGATGGACCGGATGCGGGAGCCGGGCCGTTCACGGGCCGGCAGGACTGGAAGAAGCTGTTTGTTCGAGATTTATTTCTAATATTTCCTAAAACTGCTTGACTTCGGGAAAATTATAGCGATATTGAGCCGGACGGGCGGCCATCCGGAGGCTGCCTTGCCGTTCGCGCCGGCGCCGGCGCGAAAAAATCCCCGAGAAACGGACGGGAGACGTGCGTCCTGCGCCTGCCTCGCGCGCGCGGGCAATCAGGCGCGCGAACCGCGCCGGCGGCGACGCGCGCGGGCAGGCGGGCGCGATACGCGCGAAACAGGG
>JAJECZ010000214.1 GCA_022821735.1 Alphaproteobacteria bacterium
AAAGCACTGCGAAAGGCAGCATGAGTTCCAGCATCGCCGGCAGCTTGAGCGCCGACATCTCCAGCACGACGTCGAAAGTCGCCGTCTCCCGCGTTCCGGAACGGCGCAGGAGTTCGATCATTCCGACCAGCCAGATGATCGCGGCCAATGCGAGCAGGACGATGCTTGCCCAGAGGAAGAACCGCCGGGCCAGATAGCGAAAGAGCGCTCCGTACTGCTTCATCCGGCGCACCCGTTTCAGACGGAAGCCGAGCGGCGAAGGCGGCTGCCGAACGCCAGCAGCGCGAACCCCACTAGAATGGGCGCCGCCCCGATAGCGTATTGGAGACCGGCGAGAACCGGCAGTTTCGCCACTGCGGCCTTCATCGCATACGCTCCCACCAGAAGGCCGAACGCGATCGCCCCGGCCAGGACCGGTCGAAACGATTGACCCTGCCGGCTCACTCCACCCAGCAGGAGACAGGCGAGCGCAACGACAGCCACGGCTCCCGGCATCAGACCGCTCGCAAGTCGGAAATGTCCTTCTGCCTTATACTTCGCGACGTTTGCGTGCCCGACTTCTTCGGTGGAAGGGTTCAGCAGTTCGCCCAGAGTCCGTTCTCGTCGACTGCGCGATCTCTGCGGAAGGGAGGGCAACTTGAGTTCAATTGTGTTGCGGTCGAAATAGACAAGGGTCAGGCGTCCGGACTCCCGATCGATCTCATGGCGACTACCGTTGAAGGCAGTCAGCCTCGGCAATCCGTCCGCTATTGCGACGGTACCCCTTTCGGCCATGTAGGTTATGCGCCGGTCGGGGTCCCGGTCGTCCTGAAGCAGGATTCCCGAATACTCGCTGCCGCCGGTGCCGTCCTGCACGAACAGTGTCATGTCGCGATCAATCTGCCGGAAGGTGCCCGGCTGTGCGAACAGAACGGAAAAGCGGTCCCTCAGGCTCGACCGGAGATCACGCAGTTCACTTTCGGAGGAAGGCGCCAGCACCAGCGCGTTCCATGTGACGACGCCCATGATCGCGAGGCCCAACACGAGCGCTGGTGCGGCCAGGCGCAAGTCGCTGACCCCCGCCGACCGCATGACAATGAGTTCACTGTCAGAGGCCAATCGTACATAGACGATCAGGATGGCGATGAGCAGCGCCAATGGCAGCGCTACGCCCGCCAAGTAAGGCAGCGCCAAGAATACGAGTGCAACGAACAGTTCGACGGCAGCTCCCCGTTCCACGATATCATCGACGAAACGCAACGCCGTCGCCAGCAGCAGCAGCGGGCAAAGCGCACCGGCCGCAGCGCCCAGTGCGACAAGCAAACGCCGCAGGACGTAAAGATCGGTCTGGCGCATCGCTGGCCTGTATGCTGCTTTACCGACAACTAGACAAGCCGCATGAGGATTCCGATGAAGGTTTCTTTCGCCGCTCCTGCCCTTCCGCCCTCGGGGGCCCTGGTCCTGACTGTCGCCAAAGGAGGAACTCTGCAAGGTTTGGCGGCCGAAGCGGACGCCGCCGCATCGGGTGCGCTTTCCAAAGCAGTGGCAGCGTCCCGTTTCGACGGCGAAGCGAAGGCCACGCTCGAAGTAACGGCTCCCTCGGGCCTCGATGCCGAACGGGTTTTGCTTGTCGGCGTAGGAGCAGAACTCGATGCCCGCCTTGCCGAGGATGTGGGCGGCAGCGTGTATTCTGCCTTGGCGAAGTCAGGTTCGGAGTCGGCAGTGCTTGTCTGGCCGCAAGCCGGGTCCGCCGCAGCCGTCGGTCTGGGCGCCGCTCTTGCAGCCTACCGCTTCGACAAGTACCGCACACAACTGAAGGACAAGGACAAGCCGACGCTCGGCGAACTCGTCATCGCCGCGCCCGATGCCGACGCCGCACGCCAGTCCTACGAACAGGACGGCTCCAAGATAGTCGAAGCGGTCGGGTTCGCACGCGACTTCGTGTCGGAGCCGGGCAATGTCCTTTACCCCGAGACCTATGCCGAAGATCTGCGCGAATTGGAGGCGATCGGCGTTTCGGTGGAAGTGCTGGACCAGACAGCGTTGGAAGAACTGAAGATGGCGACTTTGCTGGGCGTGGCGCAGGGCAGCGCGCGCGAGGCCCGGGTGGTCGTCATGCGCTGGGAGGGCGCCGAGGCGCCGCCGATAGCTCTCGTCGGCAAGGGCGTTACCTTCGACACTGGCGGCATCTCGATAAAGCCGAGCGGCGGCATGGAAGAGATGAAATGGGACATGGGCGGGTCTGCCGCCGTGGTCGGCGCGATGAGGGCGATAGCCGGGCGCAAGGCGGCCGCGAATGTCGTCGGTATCGTCGGCCTTGTGGAGAACATGCCTTCGGCGACCGCGCAGCGGCCGGGCGATGTCGTGACCAGCTATTCCGGCCAGACCGTCGAGGTAATCAATACCGACGCTGAAGGCCGTCTCGTCTTGGCGGACCTGCTGGCCTATGTCATCGAAGTCTACAAGCCGCGTGCGGTGGTCGATCTGGCGACGTTGACCGGGGCCATGGTTATGGCGCTGGCCCACGAATATGCCGGCATGTTCTCCAACGACGATGAACTTGCGGCGTCGCTGGTATCGGCAGGCGAAGCCGTCGATGAGAAATTGTGGCGGTTCCCGCTCCACGACGCCTACGACAGGATGCTCGAATCCCATATTGCGGACATGAAGAATATCGGCCCGCGAGAGGCAGGTGCGATAAGTGCGGCGCAATTCCTGAAGCGCTTCGTCGGCGAGACGCCCTGGGCGCATCTCGATATCGCCGGGACGGCGTGGACCGACAAGGCGCGTCCTACCGTGCCCAAGGGCGCGACAGGCTACGGGGTGCGCCTGCTCGACCGGCTGGTCCGGGATGTCTGCGAACGCTGACCCGCCGGGCTTCTACGACCTCGACGGCGCCCCGCTCGACCTCGGCCTGGGGCGTTTGCTCGAGGCGGCGCTGGCCGAGGGCCGGCGGGTATGCGTTCGCCTCGGCCAGGAAGAACGGGTAACGGTGCTCGACCAGGGGCTGTGGACCTATCGCAATGACAGTTTCCTGCCGCATGGATGCGAAGGCGACCCCGGGGAGCATCCGGTGTGGCTGACGGCAGCCCCCGGAAATCCCAACGGCGCCGATCTGCTCGTTGTGGTGGACGATGCGTCGATGGACGGCCGGGACGGTTTTGCCGACACGGCTTATCTGTTCGACCGGCGCGACCCTGCGATGAGAGACATCGCCCGCGACCGCTTTGCCGCATTTCGGGACGAGGGAAGCCGGCCTGCCTACCTGCGGTTCGGGCCCCAAGGCTGGCTGCAAACGTAACAGCGTCGTTGTGCAGGCCGGTCGGCATGGCTATAACGCCGCGCCCGCCATGCTGGGGAGGAGACCTGAAGTGGCGACCGAACGCACATTGTCGATTGTGAAACCCGACGCGACCCGACGACAATTGGCGGGAGAGATCGTCGCCCGGCTGGAGAAGGCCGGACTGCAGGTCGTGGCCCAGAAACGCATCCGGCTGACCCGGGAGCAGGCAGAGGGCTTCTATGCCGAGCACAGCGAACGGCCGTTCTTCGACGACCTTTGCACCTTCATGACCTCCGGCCCGGTTGTGGTGCAGGTTCTCGAAAGCGAAAACGCCATCGAACGAAACCGCGAGATCATGGGCGTCACCAACCCGGCCAATGCCGCCGACGGCACCATCCGCAAGGACTATGGCGAGTCGATCGAGGCCAATTCCGTCCACGGCTCGGACTCTCCGGAAAGCGCGGAGCGGGAAATCGCCTATTTCTTCAGCGCCTGCGAAATCGTCGGCTAGGGTCGGTCCGGACTGTCCACACGGGCTACGGACAGGGCATCGACGCGGGCAGCGCCCGAGCGTTTCAGGACGCGCGCACAGGCTTCGAGCGTCGCCCCGGTCGTCAATACATCGTCCACGATCACGATCTGCGCTCCGCGCACACGGTCGCGCCAGACCGGCGCAAGCCGGAAGGCCCCGGCGACATTGCGCCCGCGTTCGCGCCGCCCGAGTTCGGTCTGCGGGCGGGTGCGCCGGATACGCCGCAGCATGTCGGGAGCGAAGGCCGCCCTGCTCTTTGCGGCGAGGTGTCGGGCGAGCAGCGCGGACTGGTTGTAGCGGCGCCGGTAGAGCCGCATCCAGTGGAGCGGCACCGGCACGATCCAGTCCGCATCCTTCAGCAGGGCGGCCCCGGCGTCCAGCGCCCAGACCGCCAGTAAGGGCGCCAGCCCGGTCTCGTCGCGAAATTTGAACCGATGGATCAAGTCTCTCGCGTTACCGCTGTAGATCAACGCGCTTCTTGCACGGTCATATGCCGGACGTCTCGCCATGCATACGCCGCACAGGGATTCCGCTTCCGCCTCGAAGGCGAAGGGCCGCCCGCAGCAGTCGCAGAGCGGCTCGACCACGAACGCAAGGTCCGACCAGCAGGCCGCGCAAAGGGTCGCCGGGTCGGCCACAGGACCGCGGCAGAAAGCGCAGCGCGGCGGCAGCGCCAGGTCCAGCAGCCGCCGGCCGAACGCCGCGGCTCCGACAGCGGGCAACACCGGCCGGGATCAGGCAGGCCGGCTCCAGAACCGGGTCGTTCCGTCGCGGTCCAGCTGTTCCACCAGGCCGGTTTCCCAGTCGAGATAGGCCTGCATGTTCTCCTCGACGGTTCCGGCCTGCTCGTAGGGCTTCAGCCAGACGTCGTCGGGCGTATCCGCCATGTGCACAGCCCCGCTTTCCAGCGGCCCCGTCCATGCCTGCGTGCCGCCATCCAGTACCGCAACCGGGCGGTCGAAGTCCGCCGCCGCCAGGCGCGCCAGCTGTCCGTCGGGCGAGGTGAAGACATACCGGTCCGCCTCCGGCAGCCGCGCCGTGGCGAGCCTTGAGCGGATGGCAAACCAGGCGCCCGGAATGTGGCCGTCGGCATATGTCTTGCTGTCGGCGAAATCGACCACGACCGCGCCCTCGACCGCCTCCGGTCCGACCGTCGGCACATCGGCCGCTCCCGGTATCCCCGGGGCATCGGGTCCGCTCTCGAGCAGGCCTCGCTCAAGCGCCCCTTCGAGCACCGCGGCGTCCCAGTTCATCTGCCTGAGCCAGTGCGCCGTCATCGCCGCGCGGACGCCATTGTCGTCCACAAGGAAGATGCGTGCGCCGCGCACCGCCGCATAGCGGTCGGTCGCCTGCACCAGTTGTCCGCCGGGCGCCGAACGCGACCCCTTCAGGTGCCCTGCCTCGAATTCATGCGGATGGCGGACATCGAACACATAGGTGGTCCGGCCGGGCGCAGGCCGGATTTCGCGCACGACCGGCACCTCGAAACGCTCCGCAACCGCCGCGGCGCAGGCGCGCGCCGCTTCCAGCCCGGCCGCGCTCGGCTCCGGCGCCGGGCGCTCGTTGCCCCGCTCCAGTTCGAGGCCGGCGAGATGCCAGCCCATCGTGCCGTTTCGCAGCGCCGCCACCCGGTTCGGAATGCCCGCGTTGATGAGCGATTGCGCCCCGATGATGCTGCGCGTCCGCCCCGCGCAATTGACGATCACCGTGGTATCCGGGGACGGCGCGAGGTCGTGGACGCGATAGACCAGCTCCGCTCCGGGACAGCAGGTCCCGGTCGGAATGTTCATGTTGCGGAACTCGTCCATCGGCCGGCTGTCCAGCACGACCACCGGGTCGGGGCCGTCCAGCATTTCCCTGAGCTCCTCGGCCGATACGGACGGGGTGTCGTAGGCATGCTCGACATATTCGCCGAAGGCCTTGCTCGGCACGTTGAAGCCGGAGAACACCTCGTAGCCCGCCTGCCGCCAGGCCTCGACGCCGTTCGCAAACAGGGCGATGTCGGTGTAGCCGAGCTCATGGAGCCGCGCCGCGCCGCGTTCCGCCAGGCCGCCGCCATTGTCGGTCGCGACGATTTTCGTCGCCACACGCGGCACGAGGTCGCGGATAGACAGTTCCAGCCGGGAGAGCGGGATATTGCAGGCGTGGAGCAGATGCGCCGGCGCGAACGAACCCTCCTCGCGGAAGTCGACGATGGCGAGCTCGTCCTCTCCGTCGAGCGCCTTTCGCAACTCCTCGGCGGAGATCGGGCTATAGTTCTCGCTCATGGACTTTCCTTCCGGCGCAGCGGGGCGTCGATGATACCGCAACTCTTCGACCGTAGCGCCCTGCGCCGCCACCGCGACCGTGCCGCGGCGGCGGCGCCCGGCGCCGATTTCCTGTTTCGCGAGGTCGCCGACCGGCTGGCCGACCGCCTCGACGACGTGACCGTCAGTTTTCCGCTCGCACTCGATATCGGCGCGCGCGACGGCGTGCTGGCGCGCGCGCTGGAGGGACGGGGCGGAATCGAAACCCTCGTCCGCCTGGAAGCGTCCGAGGCGCTCTGCCGCGCCGGGGGCGGCATCGCCGTCGTCGGCGAGGAAGACCGCCTACCCTTCGCCGCCGGGAGCTTCAACCTGATCGCGAGCAACCTCGCCCTGCACTGGACGCAGGACCTGCCGGGCGCGCTCGCCCAGATCAAGCGGGCGCTCAAGCCGGGCGGCCTTTTCCTCGCCAGCCTGTTCGGCGGCGAAACGCTGACCGAGCTGCGCCGCGGGCTGCTTGCCGCCGACGCCGCCACGTCCGGAGGCGCTGCGCCCAGGGTTTCCCCGTTCGCCGACCTGCGCGACGCCGCCGGGCTCCTGCAGCGGGCCGGCTTCGACCTGCCGGTCGCCGATCTGGACACCATCCGGGTCACTTACGACTCGCCGTTCAAGCTGATGGCCGACCTGCGCGCCATGGGGGAGACCAACGCGCTGGCCGCCCGGCCGCGGCACTTCGCCCGCCGCGCGCTGTTCGTCGAACTCGCCTCGCAACAGACGGGCCGGCAGGCGGCAACCTTCCAGATCATCTATCTCTCCGGCTGGGCCTGATCCGCAACGCCGCCCCGCACGAGGCGCGTGCCTGCGACCATCGCACGCATCTTTTCCCGCGCCAGCCAGCGCGGCAGCGCGGAGAAACCGCAATCGGCGGTGACCCAGAGCCGGTCTCTCGGCACGACGGCCAGCACGCGCTCCAACCGCGCGGCGACCTCCTCCGGCGTTTCAATGTGGAACGACTTCACATCGATCACGCCAGCCGCGATCCGGAAGCGTTCGGCCAAGGCCGGCAATGTGTCGAGGTCCGCCATTTCCCGGTTGGCGAACTCCAACACCAGCATCGAGCAGTCGAGCATGGCCATACCCGGCAGCAGGCGGGCGAAGCCGCGCGGCGAATAGGGGCGGGACGCATTGTTGCCGAAGCAGATATGCACCGCGACGCGATTCACATGGCCGGCAATGGCGTTGTTGATCGCCTCGGCGCAAGCCCTGCTGTCCATGCCGTGCGAGAGGTCGGTGAAGCCCGGCTCGTCGATCTGGACGAGCTCGGCGCCTTCGCCGGCGAGCCTGTCGAGCTCGTCCCTCACGATGCCGGCGATGTCGTCGAGCAGCGCCGCCCTGTCGCCGCCATAGGGTCCTTCGGGCTCGATCTTGGGCATGAAGGTCAGAGGGCCGGGAAACGCAACCTTGAGCCGGCTGCCCGGCGCCAGCTCCCGGAGGCGGCGGAACTCGGCCGCGATGCCGAGCCCGCCGGGCGCCGCCACCCGTTCCCTGGCGGTGAAATGGGGGGCCCGGTCATAACCGGGCACGCCGAGGCGCCGGCCCGCCGGGATCCGCTCGATACCGGTCAGCCGGTCGTACATCTCGTAAACGAACCGGCTCCGGCGGAGTTCGCCGTCGGAGACGATGTC
>JAJECZ010000342.1 GCA_022821735.1 Alphaproteobacteria bacterium
CGCCGTTCGCCTATGTCGAGGCGGCCGCGAACGTGCTCACCAATCCGCAGCTCGATCCCTGGGGGAAGATCCCGGAGTTCAAATTCTGCGCCGCCCGGGTTGTGCCGGCCGGGGAAGGGACGGCGGCAGAACGCCGGTGAATCGGGCTGGCTCCGCCCTTGCCGGCTGCCTGTTGCTGGCCGCAACGTCGTTTCCGGGTCTGGCGGCGGGCGCCCGCATCGTCTCTGTCAACCTGCCCCTGTCGGCTTCGCATCCGGTCGCGGCCTCGGGGTGGGCCGCTTTCGTGAAGGCGGCAGGGCGGGACGGCCTTTTTGCATTCCGCCTGTTTGTGGACGGCTCCCTGCTGGGCCGGGAACGCGCGCTGACCGGCCTTGTGCAGGGTGACGCGCAGATGGGCTATGCCACGCTGACGGCCCATCCGGCCGGGTTTCCGCACCGGGTGACGCTCGGCCGCCTAGCGCTGGCCGGACCCGACCCGATGGCCGGCGCCGCCGCTATGACGGAGTTCGTGATGCTGCATTGCCGGCTGTGCCTGGAGGCCCTGGCGAAACGCGGCATCGTCTTCCTCGGCAGCCACGCGGCCGGGCCCCTCCATCTGCTGTCGCCCAGGCCGCTGGCGCGGTCGGAGTCGCTGAAGGGGGCCCGTGTCGCCAGCCCCGGCCCGCCCTGGGACGCCCTGTTGCGGCGCCTCCACGGCCAGCCGGAGCCGGTCGCCGGAAGCCTGGCGGCTGCGCTCGGGAAGGGGCGGATCGACGCCGTGCTCGGCCCGGTCGCGCTGCTCGCCGAGCCGGCCCTTGCGCGCCGCGTGCGGGCGGCTACGGCGATGCATCTCGGCGTCCACCGTGTGGCGAGCCCGTTCACCGCGAATCTCGGCTTCTGGCGGACCTTGACCCCCGAGGAACGGGCGGCGCTCCTCGACGCGGCGCCCTCGGGGCTCGCCGCTGCCGCGCTTGCCTACCGGGCCGCCGATGAAGAGGCCCGCAAGGCGATGGCGGATGCCGGTATAGCCTTCAGCCGCGCCCATCCGGCGCTGGTGAGGGCGGCGGTCGGGTTCGACGCCGGGGACGGGACGGTGGAGCTGCGGTCCGAAGGCGAAGGGGCGAATGCGCTGGCGGCCCGCTTCCGCCGACTGCATGACAAATATAGCGGCCTGTTCGCCGGGAAGGAGTCGTCGGTCGAGTCGGTCGCTGGCATCCTGCGGCGGGAAATCTTCGACCGGCTCGACCTTGAACTATACGGCCTGGGACTGGTGGAGAGGTGAGACTCGGTATCGTTTCGGACCTGCATTGCAATATCGCAGGTCTCGAAAAGGCCACCGCGCTCATGGGGCCGGTGGACGACCTGCTTTGCCTCGGCGATTCCATCTACGAATACCGGTTCTCCAACGAGGTCGCCGCCTTCCTGCGCGACCGGGGCGCAAAGACGATCCTCGGTAATCACGAAGAGGTGTTCTTCGGGCCCGGCGGCGAGCGCGCGCGGCAGGCGGAATGGATCGATCCCGGCCTGATGGCGTGGCTGGGCGGCCAGCCGCGGACGAGGCGGCTCGACTATGGCGGCAAGACGCTGCTGATGGTCCATTCGACCGCCTGGGAGCCCTACGGCGCTTATGTCTATCCGCACAGCCGCGAGTTCCGCCGCTTCGGCGAGGTGGACGCGCGCTTCGTGCTCTATGGCCACACCCACATGCAGGTGGCCGCGCGCGTCGGCGGGGTGCTGGTCGTCAATCCGGGCTCGGCCGGGGATGCGCGCGACCACGCCAACGGCCGGCGCCTCAGCTTCGCCGTGCTCGATACCGAGTCCGAAACGGTGGAGTTCACGGACTTCACCGTTTAGCCCGGGACCTGGCTTGACAGGGTGGAACGGGAGGGGACAAGGTCCCCCCTGTATCGCGGTTGCGCGCCTGCCGCCGCTCGCCCTCTCTTCGCCGGCTTCGATGCGGCGGCGTCCTGCGGGAGGATTCCGGGCTGGGTCACCGATGACATCGACGATCTCGCTGCCGGTCTGGCTGTTCGTCATCATTGTCGGGCTGGCGGTGCTCGCAGCCGTCGACGATGTCGTCCTTCCGAGCCTGCGCTGGTATCTGCGCCGGCGGGTCAACCGGGCGATTATCGAGGTGAACGCCCGGTTCGGGCTCGAACTGCCGACCTTCCAGCTGACGACCCGCCGGGTGCTGATCGACCGCCTCGTCTACGACCCCGAGGTGATGAGGACCGTGGGCGCGGTCGCCGCCGAACGCGGCGTGGAGCGCGAGAGCCTGATGACGGAGGTCACCTCGATCGCGCGCGAGATGGTGCCCGCCTTCAACGCCTATTTCTATTTCAAGCTGGGCTACTGGATCGCCCGCCGGCTCTTGCGCGGCTTTTACCGGGTGCGCCTCGGCTTCGCGCATGAGCGGGCCGCGGCGAGAGCGCCGCCGGACACGGCCGTCGTTTTCTTCATCAACCATCGCAGCAATGTCGACTACATGCTGGTCACCTACCTCGCCGCCCGTTCGGTCGCGCTGTCCTACGGGGCGGGCGAGTGGGCGCGCGTCTGGCCGATCCGCAGCCTGCTGCGCCTCGCCGGCGTCTATATCCTGCGCCGCGAGTCGGGCGACCCGCTCTACCGCAAGGTGCTCGAGCGCTATGTCCAGATGGCGACGGAGGCCTGCGTTCCCCATGCGGTTTTCGCCGAGGGGAAGCTCTCCCGCGACGGCATGATCCACCGGCCGAGGCTCGGCATGCTGGGCTACATCACCAAGACCTTCGATCCGGCGGGCGCCTATGACATCGAGTTCATCCCCGTTGCGACCAATTTCGACCGTGTCATGGAGGAGCGCACCCTGGTCGCCAATCCCGACGCCGATTTCCGGGGCCGCGGCGGCAAGTTCATCTTCGGCTCGACGGCCGGGTTCTTCGTCCGGATGGTGTGGCGGAAGCTCCAGGGCCGGTTCCCCGGCTTCGGGGTCGCCTGCGCCAATTTCGGCGAGCCGGTGTCGCTGAGGGAGTGGGCGGGCGAACGGGGGCTGAATTTCTCGAGGCTGGACCGCAAGGAGCTGTTTGCGGCCGTGGAGGAGCTGGGCGAGGAGCTCACAAAGCGGATCGTCGACGTGGTCCCGGTGCTCGCCGTGCCGGTGGTCTCGTCGGTGCTGGTCGAGGCCGATGGGCCGCTCGACGGCGAAGCGGTAAAACGCCGCGCCCTCGAATGGCTCGATGACGCCCGCGCGCTGGGTGCCCATATCGCCATCAGGGACGGCAGCGAGGCTGCCGACATCGAACGGGCGGTGCAATCCTTGCGCAAGCGGCGGCTGATTACGGAACGGGAGGACGGTTTCGTGGCGGCGGAGCGCCAGCGCCCGCTGCTGGCCTATTACGCAGCGTCGATCCAGCAGTTGCGCACCCATCTCGAACGGAAACGGGCGGACACTGGATAACTCCATAAATCGCGGCCTTCCGGTGCCGGAGTTCATGATCGCGTGCCTCCGTTCGCCGGTGGGCGGCCTGTTCGCCCGGCCCTGGTTCGACGGCGCGGCGCTCTCGCTGCTGTCCGGCTGGTTCTTTCCGCTGTCCCGGCTCTGGGCGGCGGCGCGGGCCGCGGAAGGCTCCGTCGAGCGCTACCTCGCCGAGATGTCGATATCGCCGTCGCCGCGCCTGGAACGCGCGCTGGAACGGCGCCTCGGCCGCTTCGAGCGGGTCCGGGCGCGGGTCCTGGAAAGCGAGCGCGCGTGGGAGGACGCCTTTTTCGGCCCCGCCGCCCCGTCCCCGGCGGCGCTCGGGGAGGCGGAGCGGGCGCGGCTGCTCAACCGCCATGCCTACAATGTGCTGCGCCGGACCTTCGCGCCCTTCGCGGCCTGGGGGCGGGCCGCCCCGTTCCGCTGGCGCATCCCGGAGCCCGCGGAGGTGGAGGCGCTCTATGGCGGCCTGCTCGCGGACCCCGCGCGCGCCTTCGCCGTGCCCGATCCCGTTCCGTCCGTCCGGGCCTCGCACGCCTTCCCGGCCGCGCCCGGCAGGCGGGACTACTGGATACGCTTCCCCTCCCCGTCGGCCCGCATGGACGACGAGGTCATCGCCCGGGTGTACGAGCCGGTCGGCGCCGCCGACCCGCCGACCCTGATCTTCGGCCACGGCATCGGGGTCGAGTTCGACCATTGGCGGGGCGTGGCGGACGAGACCGAGGGCCTTGTCGCGATGGGTATGCGGGTGGTGCGCCCGGAAGCGCCCTGGCACGGGCGGCGGGTCCTGCCCGGCCGCTATGGCGGCGAGCAGTTCGTGGCGACGGCGCCCTGCGGCGCCTTCGACCACTTCACCGCCGCCGCGCGGGAATGGGCGGTGCTGATCGACTGGTGCCGGCGGGTGGGGCGGGGGCCGGTCGCCATCGGCGGCAGCAGCCTCGGCGCGATGACGGCGCAGATCGTCTCCGACCGGGCGCGCGGCTGGCCGGAGCGGCTGCGGCCTGACGCGATGTTCCTGGTCACCCATTGCGGGCGCGTCGAGGAGGCGATGCAGGGCGCGCTCGCCCGGTCCTGGGGCATCGCCGGCGCCACCATGGCGCAGGGATGGACGCCGGAACTCGCCGGGCGCTTCATGCCGCTGCTGGACCCGGTGGACGGGACCACCGTCGCGCCGGAGAACATCGTCAGCGTGCTCGGCGCCTATGACCGGGTGACGCCCTATGGCGGCGCGCGGGCGCTGATCGACCGCTGGGGCGTGCCGCGCGGGAACCGGTTCATCTGGCCCCGCGGCCATTTCAGCGTGCCGCTCACCATGCTGCGCAACCGCGCCCCGCTCCTCCGCTTCCGCGAGGTCATGGCCGGGCTGGCCTGAGCGGGCGCGGTTTGCAGCCGGGCGGGGCAGGCGCTAAACAACGGGCGAACGGGAACGCCATTGGCAGGAGAGGGAAACGATGGGCGAGTGGATCGAGATCGCGGCGGACGACGGCTTCGGGTTCGGGTGCTACACGGCCGCGCCGGCGGGCGCGCCGAAGGGCGGCATCCTGGTCATCCAGGAGATTTTCGGCGTCAACGCGCATATCCGCGAGGTGGCGGACGGCTACGCGGCCGACGGCTATCTCGCCTGGGCCCCGTCGGTCTACGACCGGGCCGAGCGGCGCTTCGAGTGCGGCTACACGCCGGAGGACATCGCGAAGGCCCGAGACATCATGGCCGCGGCCCCGTTCGACCGGGCGGTGCAGGACATGGCCGCGGCGGTCGAGGGGCTCCGGGCCGCGGGCGCGGGAAAGATCGGCTCGGTCGGCTATTGCTGGGGCGGGTCCGCTTCCTTCCTGGTCGCAACCCGCATCGGGGTCGATGCCAGCGTCTGCTATTACGGCGGGCAGATCATGCCCCGCAAGGACGAGGTGGCGAAGAACCCCGTGATGATGCATTTCGGCGAGCACGACCACGGCATCCCGATGGCGGACGTGGAGGCGATCCGTGCGGCCCAGCCGCAGGCCGAGGTCCACATCTACCCCGCCGGCCACGGCTTCAACTGCGACCATCGCGCCGACTTCCACCCGGAATCGGCAAAGCTCGCCCGCGAACGCAGCCTCGCCTTCTTCGCCAGCCACATGGGCTGAGCGGGGCGGCACAGGCCGTGACAGGGACGCTGGGCGGGGATAGCATCGGCCGGCGCGAACGAACGGAGCGGACGGGATGAGCGGGGGCGCGGCCTTGCGCCGGAAGCGGCCGGCAGGACGGGCAACCTACCGGGACGTGCTCGAAGCGCCGCGCCATATGGTGGCGGAGATCGTTGAAGGCGCGCTGCATCTGCAACCGCGGCCGGCAGGGCGCCATACGCTGGCCGGGTCGTCGCTCGGCGTGGAAATCGGCGGCCCGTTCCAGAGGGGCCGGGGCGGGCCGGGCGGCTGGTGGATCCTCGACGAGCCGGAGCTTCACTTCGGCGAGGATATCCTGGTGCCGGACCTTGCGGGCTGGCGCCGTGAGCGGATGCCGGAGGTTCCCGACGACGCTTATTTCACCCTGGCGCCGGACTGGGTGTGCGAGGTTCTGTCGCCCTCGACGCGGACGTTCGACCTGGAGGAGAAGCGCCCGGTCTATGCGCGGGAAGGGATCGGCCATCTCTGGCTCGTCGATCCGTCCTCCCGCACGCTGGAGGCGTTCGCGCTCTTGGGCGGCGCGTGGTCGCCGGCCGGTTCCGCCGGGAACGCGGAGCCGGTGTCCTTCCCGCCCTTCGAGGCCATTACCTTCCCCCTCGACGCCCTCTGGCCCTGAGCCCGGCGCAGCCCCGCCGGGCCGGGAGAGGAGCGCCGATGCCGTATATCGCCATGGTGATTCCCTCGCTTGCGGGCGGCGGGGCGGAGCGGACGGCGCTCCGGGTCGCGGGCGGGCTGGCGGCGCGGGGGCACGATGTCGATATCGTGTTGTTCCAGCCGCATGTCGCCTATCCGGCGGAGGTGCCGGAGGCGGCGCGGCTGATCGTGCTTTGCGGGCCGCGGGCATGGGCGCGGCGGGACCCCTCCGCGATGCCGGCAAACGCGCAATGGCGGCCGCAGCGCGTCCCGGTCCTGCAGGGCGCGCGTCTCGCGGCCGGCCTCGCGCGCGACTTCCCCGCCGCCGCGCCCATGCTGCTGCGCCGCGGCGCGCTCGGCCGCGCGCTCCGCTTCGCCCGCTACGCGGCGCGCGAGCGGCCGGACATCCTGTTCGCCAACCTGCCCCAGGCGGAGCATGCGGCCTTCTACGCCGCCCGCCTCGCCGGCCCGCGCGTCTTCCCGCCCGTCGTACCGGTCATCCACAATGTAGTAACGCTTGGCGCACGGCACACACAGCGCCGCCGGCTGCTGTTCCCCTCTGCGGCGCATGTCGTGGCGGTGTCGCGGGGCGTCGCGGAAAATACCGCCGAGGCCGTCGGCGTGCCGGAAGAGCGGCTTTCGGTCATTTACAACCCGGCCGTAATGCCAGCGGCGCTCCGGCTTGCGGAGGAGGCGCCGGACCATCCCTGGTTCGGCGACGGCGGCCCGCCGGTCGTGCTGGGAGCGGGCCGGCTCGCGAGGCAAAAGGACTTCCCGACCCTGGTCGAGGCTTTCCGGCGCGTGCGGGCGGTGCGGCCCTGCCGGCTCATGATCCTCGGCGAGGGGCCGATGCGCAGCGAGCTCCAAAGCCGGGTGCGAGCGCTCGACCTAGAGGGGCAGGTGTCGCTACCGGGCTGGGCAGAGAATCCGTGGGCCTTCATGGCCCGCGCCGCGCTTTTCGTGCTTTCCTCTCGCCACGAGGGCCTCGGCAATGTCTTGGTGGAGGCGCTGGCCTGCGGCTGCCCGGCGGTCGCGACCGACTGCCCGGCCGGTCCCGCCGAAATCCTGGAGGACCCGGCCCTGCTCGCCCCGGTCGGCGACCCGGAAGCGCTGGCGGGGGTCATGCTGCGCGCGCTCGCCCGCCCGCAGGACAGGCCAGCGCTCCGGGCGAAGGCGGCGCGCTTCTCGATGGAGCGCGCGGTGGAGGGGTATGAAGCGGTGGTCGAGCGGGTGTTGCGGGCGCGGCCGGCATAAGGCCGCCGGTGAATTGCCGTTCGGTCACTGCCAATCGAGATCGATCTTCGGACGCTCGATTCGCTTTGCTCTTTCGCGGAGAGCTTCGACGCGAGGTTTGTGGCCGGGAATCCTTTTTTCGTGCGTCTCTGCGAAGATATGCTCGATGCGGTTCAGGATACCCGGATGGTCGAGCAGCGCTTCGAGCAGATTGACCTCGGCGCCTTCGATATCGATCTTGAGTATCCCGATATCCTCGTCGAGGTCTTGGAGATAGCGAATGAAGTCGATCTGCCGGACCCTCAAACCCTCTCGTTTGGCGACATTGTTCTTGTGGGCAACGATGGAGCTCGATTGCGAATGGCGGTTAGGGTCTTTGTCGAAACCTGGGTGCCGATAAAGAAGAACTGTGTCTTCGGTTATGCCTGCCGCTGCATTCTCGATCCATACATTGTAGAGATCGGCGACATTGATTCGCAGCGTAGCGCAGGCCCAGGGATCGGGTTCGAAGGCGATGACCTTCCCTGCCGCCCCCGCCATCTTTCTCGTATATGCGCCGACATTGGCGCCAAGGTCTATGCAGGTCATGCCTCGGGAAAGGGCGACCGCCTCGGCAAACCCTCTCGTCCGGCCCTTCAATATGTCGTGCTTGCGGCCATAGTGCCGCCCGAGCATGCCAGGAAAACGGCGCAGCACGCCATATTTCAGCAGCTTTTTTCCGTTCACCCCCGGTTCCCCCGTCGGCAATTATGCGATGTTTCCGTCGTTGCAGAATCGACTGTCAGCCGAGGAACCTAAACGCATTTTCCGCCTCGGGGAAAGTATCGGCCCAAAACGTTTCGCACCGCCCATTGAAGCAGGGAAAGCGCCTGTACTTAGCCTGGCAGGTATCCGGAGTCGCGTGGGCGAGCTGACATTCTGCCCGGAAGGCGCGAACGCGCCAACTTGCCGGAGGCCGCCGATACCGAGCTCGCAAGGCTGTTCGACCCCGATTACCGGCTCGATGCGAGGGCCTGCGCTGCGGCGTGGGCGCGGGGGTGGGCGGGTGGAATTGGGGCTTGTTCACTATGATCGGGTAATAAGTCTTAAAAGAGATTGATTTTTCGAGAAATCGTGCTATATTGCTCATGAGAGGCGGCTTCCAGGACCGCCTTTCCGCTTTTCTGCTGGAAGCGGCCGAAACCGACGGCACGAAAGGAGGCCCGCAATGCCACGCGAACGACCCGCTAACCGGTGCGAACGGCCGGAGCCAGGACCCGGCCCCATGACAAAACATGACATTTCATGACATCCGCCTGGAGTGGGCCCCGCCGCCTCGCGCACGCGGGCAATCAGGCGCGCGAACCGCGCCGGCGCAAAGGCGCGCCCGCGCCCGCGCGATACGCGCGGAAAAGGGTCCCTCCGCCCGCCCGCTACTATGCGAAAAAATTATGGAATGGAGAAGAAATCGGTATTGGCTCTTATCGAACGAGGCTGCCAGATTGCATCCGTCCGGTTCGGACCGGGTCGCTGTCCCCGGCGTACCGGTCCGGTAGCGGTTTCCTCCCCCGCGACCGGCAGCGCAGCCGGCGGGCTCCCCCAACCCGCCGGCTGCCTTTCCTTGCGGCCACGGGCCCGGCGCCCGGGGCAGGCAGCGGATCATGACAAAACGTAACTGCCCAGTATGTGGGGCATTGGTTTGTAGTGGGCAGGTTGGCTCAGGCGTATTTGATGTTTTCGATGAAGCTTTCCGGGGAGCCGCTGAGGGTTTTGAGGACGTCGTGTCCCTGCTTTTGAGCGGTGGCGATGAC
>JAJECZ010000075.1 GCA_022821735.1 Alphaproteobacteria bacterium
TTCCTCCTCCATGAAGCGGAAGACGGTTTCGCGCCACATCTCCTGTTCGGGCGTCAGGAAGTCCATCGGCAAAGCTGCTCCCCGCCGGTTGCTAGTTGACGACGAGATCGGTGGAAGCGTGGGTCACCGGCTCGTTACCTGTTTCGGTGACAACGGTCGTAGTGCCGGTGGTCGCGGCAAGACCGGAATCGCTGTCGAAAATGATGATGTGGATGAAGAACACCATACCGGGCACGGCCAGGACGGGATTGCCGCGATAGAACATCGGGCTATCCATCCACACGGGCGCGAATGTGGCTCCCAGCGAATAGCCGCAGGCATTCATGCGGTGCCCGGCAAGGCCGCGCGCATCCAGCACCCGGGCGTGGGCGTCGAACACCTCGCCCACCGGCCGGCCGGGCCTCAGCGCTTCCCGGCAGGCGTCCAGCGCCTCGACCGCCGCATCGTGCAGGTAGCGCTGGCGCTCCGGCGGCGGGCCGATGCGGATCGTGCGCATCAGGCAGGCATGGTAGTGCCGCCAGGTGCCGGCGAACTCCAGCGTCAGCTGGTCGTCCGCATCCAGGCGCCGCCTGCCGCTGTAGTAGCGGCACATGAGCGCGCCGGGGCCGGAGCCGACGATGAACTCGTTGGCCGGGTCGTCGCCGCCGGCCCGCCAGACCGCGCTCTGCATCGCCGCCAGGATGTCTCCTTCGAAGGCGCCCGGCCGGGCCAGCCGGACGGCCTCGCCATAGGCGCGGTCCGCCAGCTCCCCCGCCTTGCGCACATAAGCAAGCTCCGCCGGGCTCTTGATGACCCGGAGCCCGTCCACCAGCCCGGAGGCGTCGGCCAGATCGACGAACCCTTCCAGCGCATCGCGGAGCCGGAAGCCGAGTGCCGCGGGAAGACCGTAGGACTGCCATTCCACGCCGAGTCGGCCGCCCGCGACACCGAACTCCGCCAGCATCGCCTTCAGGTCGTTCTCCGGCCTGGCATCGGCCGCGTCCTCCCAGATTCGAATGTCCTGGAGCACCGAGGTGAACTCGGCCTGGCGGAGGTCCGGCGCACGGGTCAACAGCGCCGTCCGCCCGTCGGCGCCGAGCCAGAGGCACTGGAAGAAGCAGAAGCCGAACGTGTCGTAGCCGGTGAGGTAATACATGCTTTCCTGCTTGAAGATGAGCAGGCCGTCGAACCCGGCCGCTGCCGCCGCCTCGGCCGCGGCGTGCTGGCGCGCGGCGAATTCTTCCTCGCTGAAATGAATGTGCATGCCGCCTCTCTCGCTTTCCTGACCGCCCTCGCGCATCATGGCATGAAGAGCCGCCCGGGTGACAAGGCAGGCTGACAGGGGAGCATGGAAGCTATGGCGAGCGAGCGGGCCGAAACAGTCGCAACCCGGCATATGGCGGTGGCCGGTCACCAGCTTGCGGCGAGCGCGGCGTTCTCGGCGCTGGAAGCCGGCGGCAATGCCATCGACGCGGGCGTGGCCGGCGGGCTGGCGCTCGGCATCCTCGAGAGCGACCTCGTCAGCGTCGCCGGCGTCGCGCCGATCATGGTCTATCGCGCCGATGTGCAGAAGGTGGTCACGATCTCCGGTCTCGGCTGGTGGCCGAAGGCGGCCGATATCGGGCATTTCCGGCGCGAATACGGCGGGGCGATCCCGAACGGCGTGCTGCGGACGGTCGTACCGGCCGCCCCGGACGCCTGGATCACGGCGCTGGAGCTCTGGGGCCGGATGAGCTTCGGCGAGGTCGCGCGGGCGGCGATCCGCTACGCCCGCGACGGCTTCCCGATGTATCCGCTGATGGAGCGGATCATTTCGGAGCACGAGGCCGAGTTCCGCGCCGCGCCGGACACGGCGGCGGTCTTCCTGCCGGGCGGGCGGCCGCCCCGGACGGGCGAGCTGTTCTTCCAGAAGGAAGGGGCGGCCGCGCTGCAATACATGGCCGACGAGGAGGCCGCCGCCGCGCGCAAGGGCGGGCGCAAGGCCGGGCTCGCGGCCGCCCGCGACGCCTTCTACAAGGGCGACATCGCCCGGCGCATCGCGGACTGGCAGGCGGCCGAGGGCGGCTGGATGACGCTTGAGGACCTCGCCTCCTTCCGCGTCGGCATCGAGGAGCCGGTGCGCGGGCGGTTCGGCAATGCGGACGTCTATGCCTGCGGGCCCTGGTGCCAGGGGCCGGCGCTGATCGAGGTGCTGAACATACTGGGGGGCTACGACCTGCATACGCTCGGCCACAACAGCGCCGACGCGGTGCACGTCGCCGTCGAGGCGGTCAAGCTCGCCATGGCCGACCGCGACGCCTGGCTCGGCGATCCGCGCTTCGTGGACGTGCCGATCGACACGCTCGCGTCGGAGGATTACGCCGCCATCCGCCGGGCGGAGATCGACATGGCCCGCGCCATGCCGGAAATGCCGCCGCCGGGCGAGGCCGGATCGCGCCATGCGGTCCCCGCAGCGCCCGTGCCGACACGGGAGCCGGAGGTTGCGCCGCTCGACACCTCCTATATCTGCGTCGTGGACGAGGACGGAAACGTCTTTTCCGCCACGCCATCGGACGGCTCCTATGGCGGCACGGTGGCGCCGGGCGTCGGCCTTGCCATCTCCTCGCGCGGCTGCCAGTCCTGGACCGACCCCGACCATGCCTCGGCCCTGGCCCCCGGCAAGCGCCCGCGCCTGACCCCCAACCCGGCGCTGGCCGTGCTGGACGGGGGCAAGCGCTTCGTGCCCTTCGGCACGCCCGGCGGCGATGTCCAGACCCAGGCCATGTCGCAATGCCTGATGAACCTCGCGGTCCACGGCATGTCCGCCCAGGAGGCCGTCTCGGCGCCGCGTCATGCCAGCTACAGCTTCCCCTCCTCCTTCGAGCCGCATGCCTACTATCCGGGCCTGCTGAAGCTAGAGAGCGCCATCGCGGATGCGGCCGGCGGCGAGCTTGCACGGCGCGGCCACGAGATCGAACGGTGGCCGGAGCGCATCTGGCTCGCGGGCTCGGTGTGCATGATCGACGCCGACAGCGAACACGGCGTGATGACCGGCGGCGCCGACCCGCGGCGCATGGCTTGCGCCGTCGGCAGTTGACAGGCGCGGGACGATACCGACCGATCCAATCTCCAACCGGCGAGCAACCCTATGGCTTTAGCGACGCGGCAAGGCGCCAACGCGCCGCACATCAACCTCTACAGCGACACCCAGACCCTCCCGACGCCCGAAATGCGCCGCGCGATGGCCGAGGCCCAGGTGGGCGACGAGCAGTCCTTCGCCGACCCAAGCGTCAATGCGCTCTGCGAACGGGTGGCGGCGTTGCTCGGCAAGGAGGCGGCCGTCTTCCTGCCGTCCGGGACGATGTGCAACGAGATTTCCATCCGCGTCCATTGCCGGCCGGGCGACGAGGTGATCGCCGAGGCCTCCTGCCACATACTGAACTTCGAGGGCGGCGGACCGGCGGCGCTCTCGGGCGTGCAGATCGCGCCGATACCGGGCGAGCGCGG
>JAJECZ010000160.1 GCA_022821735.1 Alphaproteobacteria bacterium
GACATCCTCGAAGATCACCTCGTTGAAGTCCGACATGCGGCTGAAACGCTCTATCGGGCGCACCGTGACACCGGGCAGGCTCATGTCGATCAGCAGGACCGAGATGCCGTCCTGCTTCTTGCCGGAACTGTCCGTGCGCACCAGCGCGAAACACCAGTCCGCCCAGTCGGCGTTGGTCGTCCAGATCTTGCGGCCGTTGACGATGTAATGGTCGCCGTCGCGCACCGCGCGGCAGCCGAGGGAAGCGAGGTCCGAACCCGAGTTCGGCTCCGAATAGCCCTGGCACCAGATGACCTCGCTGGAGAGGATGCCCGGCAGGTGGCGCGCCTTCTGCTCGTCCGTGCCGAAGGCGAGCAGCACCGGCCCCACCATCTGCGGGCCGAAGGGCACCGGCCCGGGTGCGCAGGCGAGATAGCTTTCCTCCTCGAAGATGAACTTCTGCGAAGGCGTCCAGCCGGGCCCGCCGGCGGCTTCCGGCCAGTTGGGGCACATCCAGCCCCGGTCGGAGACCGTGCGCATCCACCCGACGACATCCTCGCGCGTGAGCAGGCTGCCGTCCCTTACCTTGTCGCGTACGTCCCCGGGGAGCCGTTCCCCGATAAAGGCGCGCACCTCTTCGCGGAAGGTGCGGTCCTGCTCGGCAATTTCGATGTGCATGATCGTCCCTCCCTCACCCGCAGCCGAAGCTACGGCCTTCACCTTGCCAAGACAAGCCGCCGGACCGGGCCGCGGCCCGCCTCAGAACATCCGCCCGCCGTCGGGCACGGGGCGTTCCGGGGCCAGCAGCACGACTTCTCCGTCCCGGTCGGGAAAGCCCAGCACCAGCACCTCGGACATGAACTTGCCGATCTGCTTGGCGGGGAAGTTGACCACGCCCGCTACCTGGCGCCCGACCAGCGTTTCGGGCGCATAGTGGGCCGTCAGCTGGGCGGAGGTCTTGCGCTCGCCGATCCCGGGGCCGAAATCGACCCATAGCTTGATCGAGGGCCGGCGCGCTTCGGGATAGGGCTCCGCGCGCGTGACGGTGCCAACCCGGATATCGACCTTGAGAAAGTCGTCGAAGGAAATCGTCACTCTCGCGTCCCCCGGCTGCGAAGCGGCGCGGAACATGGCGCAGGCCCGGCTTCGCCGCAAGGCGCGCCGTTTCCGGCGCGCGGGGAAGGCCTTCAGGTACCGTCCGTCGGCTCATCCAGCCGTTTGCCGTCGAGTTCCCGTTCGTGGCGGCGGGCATCCGGATCCGGACGGGCTGCGGGCTGCCGGGTGCGCCGTTCCTGCGCTTTCTTCTTTCTGGAGGCGCGGGCTGCGGCCTTGCGCGCCTTGTTCAGATTGACGATCTCCGCCACCGGCCTGTCCGCTTCGTGTAAGTTCCGGTTTCGCTGACCCGGACCCTAGCACCGTCGGAGCGCAATGCGCAGAGTTCCCGTCATCGCGATGACCGTTGCGCTGACAGCGGCCGGTCTGGCGGCGGTCGCGTGGCAGGGCCCGCGCGCCCTCGACTGGTCGCATCTGGAGCCTCGCATCCAGGAGGCGCTGGGCCGCGAGGTTTCGCTCGACGGCCCCATCCGGTTCGACCTGCTGCCGCGGCCGGAGCTGACGATCGCCGGCGTCTCGGCCATCGACATCAAGGTGCGGGAGGTGCGGGCCTTTCTGGATGCCGGGGCGCTTCTGGCCGGGAGCCTCGAGGTCGAGACGCTGGAGTTCTCGGGCGTCGAATTGACTCTCGACCGGTCCCTGATACGGCCGTTGCCGCCGCTTCCCGCGCGCCGCATTCGCGTTCGGGACAGCACGGTCGCCTTCGGCGACGCGATTGTTCCGGTCGAGACGGCGACATTGACGGTCAGGGGACCGGACGGCCCGTACCGTCTCGAAGCGCGGGCCGTGTTGGATGGCCGGCCGCATCGGGTCGCGGCTTCTGTCGGGCGATGGCGCGACCATATGCCCGTGGCGGTCTCGCTGGGCGACGGGGATTTCGAGGCCGTAGCAGTCGGCGCCGTTACGAACGACGGGTCTTCCGGCTTCGTGTTTTCCGGGCGCCTCGCGGCAAGCGGCGAACCCGCATCGGTATGGAAGGCCACATTCGACTCGGAAGTCAGGCTTGACGCCGCCGGAGCCGAGTTCGCGAGTGTCGATGTGGTGGTGGCGGACCAGCGCTTCACCGGCACGATCCTCGCGGACTGGCGGGGACCGCCGACAATCGACGCCCGCCTGTCCACCGGCGTGCTTCTGCTCGACGGCTGGCAGGACCGGTTGCTGCCCTTCGCCGGTGTCGCGCCGGGCGCAAGCCTGCGGCTCGCCCTCAATGCCGGCGCGGCAAAGTTCGGCGAACGAACGGCGCGGAGGGTCGAGGCGGCGTTTCTCCGCGACGCCGACGGGTTTCGGATGGAGAACCTGGCCGCCGTGCTGCCCGGCGGAACGCAGGTGAAGATGACGGGAGAGGGCCATGACAAAGCCGGCTTCTTCCTGAAGTCGAAGAATCTTCGCGCCTTGCTGCTCTGGCTGGGGATCGACCCCGGCGCGGTGGGGGAATCGCGGCTGCGCGACCTCGAGGTGCAGGGCCGACTGCAGCTCGCCGGGAGCGGCATCCGTCCTGAGGCGCTGATGTCGCGGTTGGAGCACGCCGACCTCGCATTCGAAGATGTGCGCGGCCGCCTCGACGGCGCACGAATCGAAAGCCGGCTCACGCGGCAGCAGGGCCGGATCGACGCCCGGCTGAAGGCCGAGGACCTGCCGCTGGACCCGTACCGCCCCATTCTTGAAGGACAGGACCCGCCTCCGGGGTCCTTGCGCCTCAACCTGGCCCGAACGCGCCTCTTCGGCGTTTCAGCGGAAAGGCTGGAGCTGGCCGCCGAAATGGGGGAAGGCGGTGAAATCGTCGTGTCCCGGCTGGTTGTGCGAGATGCGGGCGGCGTCTCTGGCGAAGCTAGCGGTAGGTTTGGAGGCGAGGCCGCTTCCTTCCGGATTGCGGCGCTGACGACCGATCTCGACAGGAGTGCGGACCTGTACGGTCTTGTGCTTCCGGCAGTCGCCCGCGGCCTTGGGGCCGTGTCCTTCGAAGGCCGCGGCGAAGGGCCTGCGAAGGCGCTTCCGATGGATTTGCGGGCCGGCGCCGGCAGCCGGCAGCTTCGCCTGGTGGGCGAACTCGGCGAACGGGAGCGCTTCCAAGGGCAGGTCGAACTGCGGGGGCCGCTGCCGGCCAGCCTCAGGATAGCGAACGACGAGGGGCCGGCGGTGTTGACGGCGTCGGTCCAGGCGGACCGGAACCATGCCGGTTTCGATGATATCGAATTCCGGCATGGAACGATCCGCGCGCACGGACAGGGCTCGATCTCGCTGGAGGGCCGGAGGCCGGCGGTGAGAGTCGCGCTGGCGACTGCGCGTATCGATCTGCCCGCGCCGTCCCGGGACATTCCGGTCTGGCAGCGCAGGCCGCTGGAGATCGCGCCGTTCGGTGAATCCGACCTGGATTTCAAGCTCAAGGTCGGCGCGCTCGGCATCGGCGGCGAGGAACTGAATGACCTGCGGCTCGACCTCTTCCTTGCGCCTGAGATCTGGGTGGCTAAAGCCGGCGAGGCGGGCTGGAGAGGCGGACAGCTCGCGTTCGACGGCTACCTGTCGGGTGAGGGCCGCACGCTGATGAAATTGAGAGTGCGCGACGCGCTCCTGCCTGCGCGCACGGGGTTCGGCCCGAGCGGCGCCCGGGTGGACGGGTTTGTCGCTCTGGAGGCGGAAGGCCGCAGCCCGCACGATCTGGTTTCCACGCTCTCCGGCACGGCGCGCCTCGACTTGTCGGGCGGGCGGCTGAGCGGCATCGACCCTGCCGCGGTGCGGGACGCGCTGGAGGAGGCCTCCACCTCGGCGGAACTGTTACGCCGGTTGCGGACGGCCCTGGTATCAGGGAGCAGCGCGCTCGCCTCCGGACGCCTTGAAGCCCGTATCCGCGACGGCGTCGTCCGGCCGATTGCCGGGGGCTTTGCGCTTGAAGGCGGACAGATCGCGGTTTCCGGGTCGGCCGACCTCCAACGCCGTTCGATCGACCTCACTGGCCGGCTCGCCTTCCCCGACCGGCCGGAAACGCCGCCGCTCGGCTTCTCGGTCGTCGGTCCGCTTCACGACCCCGACCGCCGGCCGCAGATCGAGGCCATCGAGGCCATTCTGCTGTCCGAAGGTGTGGCCGGCCTCGTCAGATAGAACGGGAACTGAGCCGGACCGCGCGCATGCCGGCAGCCTGGAGCGCCTCCAGCACCTGGCCTACATGGGCTTCGTCGCGGGTTTCGAGCGCGACCTCGATGTCGGTGAGCTTGATCGGCACATCCTCGAACCAGCGCTGATGCTGGACATCGACGATATTGCCGCCTGCCCTGGCAATGGCCGCGGCGGCGCGGGCGAGACCGCCGGGCTGGTCCTGGATCTCGATACGCAGCCGCACCAGCCGCCCGCCCCGCACCAGGCCGCGCATCAACACGGAAGCCAGAAGGCGGGCGTCGATATTGCCGCCGGAAACGACCAGGCCGACGCGCCGGCCCCGGAAGCATTCGGGATGGGACAGCACGGCTGCAAGCGCGGCGGCTCCCGCTCCCTCCGCCACGGTTTTCTCGATCTCGGCGAGAAGCTGCACGCCCTGCTCCATCGCCGCCTCATCGACCAGCAGGATGTCTTCCACCAGTTCGCGCACCAGGGGCAGGGTAAGGGCGCCCGGCCGCTTGACGGCGATGCCCTCCGCGATGGTCGGGCCGCCCGGCGGAGGGGCAAGGCCGCGCAGCGCGTGATGCATGGAAGGGTAGCCCGTTGCCTCGACGCCGATAACGCGGGTCTCCGGGCTGAGTGCCCTTGCGGCAATCGCGATGCCGGCGATGAGCCCGCCGCCGCCGACGGGCACGACCAGGAAATCGAGGCCGGGCACGGCGCGCAGCATTTCCAGCCCGACCGTGCCCTGGCCCGCAACGATGCGCGCATCGTCGTAGGGATGCACGAAGGCGAGGCCCTCCGCCTCTGCGCGCTCGTGAATGAACGTCTCGCCCTCGGCGATGGTCTCGCCTCTCAGGATCACCTCCGCACCCAGGAACTCCGCCGCCCGGACCTTGCTGAACGGCGTCGCCTCCGGCATCACGATGGTGGCCGGCACGCCCATCCGCGCGGCGTGGTAGGCGACACCCTGGGCATGGTTGCCGGCCGAAAGCGCAATGACCCCCGCCCGGCGCTGGGCCTCGTCGAGCTCGGCGAGGTAGATATAGGCTCCCCGGTCCTTGAACGAGGCGGTGTATTGCCGGTTCTCGAACTTCAGGAAGAGGTCGGTCCCGGAAATCGCGCTCAACGTCTCGGAGCGCAGGAAGGGCGTGCGGACGATGCGCCCCTCCAGCAGCCGGTCTGCCGCCTCGATGTCGGAAAAAGAAACGCTCATTCGGGCCGCAGCAGCAGGCGGTGGGCCGGCGGTCTTGCCGGATCGAGCGTGATATAGCCGCCGTCCCGCCAGAGTTCCATAAGGTCGTCGTAATGCGGTGAGAACGGGTTGCCCGACTGTCCGACCGCCTGGATGAAGCGGGATTTCTCCAGGTTTTCGAGGTCGTAGATGGCGCGGTATCCGGCGCCGTGGCCGTGGCGGAAGGGATGGCGTTCATCGCGGAAACGCACGCTGCCCCGGTTTACCGTTGTCGGGCCGCCGCCGGTCGCGATTTCGCGGTCGAGCAGGTCGCGCAGCAGGGGGATGCGCCCGGCGACCGGGTGTGCGAACCGCGCGCGGTGCACTTCGCCCCAGGGCGGGGTCTCGCCGCCATAGCGCTCCTGCAGGAAGGCCACGGCCCGGCGGTGTGCCAGCGCCAGGCGGTCCTTGCAGGTTTCCTCCGCAGCGGTGGCGGTGTCGTCGCACCAGGCGGGGCGGTCGAGCAGCGCCCGGCGCAGCACCAGCGGGCGGTATGCCCACCACGCTTCGAACAGCGGCCCGAGCTCGTCGGCGAACACCGTGCGCATCGCTTCGCGCACCCAGGCCATGTAAATCAGCGGTTCCGGCCGCTGCCGGTCCATGTCACCGTCCCAGGCTTGGAGACGCACGTCCGGAACCGCGGAGAGCAGGTAGGGCAGCAGTTCGCGCGCCGACAGCGACACGGTGTCGTTCTGGATCGCCGCATGGGCCGTTCCGGCGTCGAGCAGGGTTTCGATGCGCAGCGCGCGATAGGGCGCTTCCCATTCGCGGCCGAGATAGTACGGGTAAGTCTCGTCCACCAGGCGGTTGTTGGCATTGACGATGCGCCCGGAAGGGGGATCGACGCGGCGCGGCAGCCGGTCGAAGGGAATGAAGCCGGACCAGCTCGTCCCTATGGACACATCGAAGCCGCCGAACCGGTTGGGCACCCGGCCGGGCGTGACGATGCCGATGCGGCCGGCCTTGTCCGCATAGACGATGTTCTGCTGCGGGGAGTGGAAGCTGCGCAGTGCTGCGATGAAACCCGGCCAGTCCCGCGCCTCGTTCAGTCGCCCAAGGGCCTCGGCAGTCCCGTCGTCGTCCCGGAATGCCGGGCTCTCGACCGCCCAGCCTTCGGGCAGCGCATCGGAGAAATCCGAAACGACGACGCCGTTGCGGGTCCGGCGCAGCTCGAGGTCCACGCTTTCGCCCCATCGCGCCGTCAGCGTCTCGTGCCTGACCGCGGCGACCTCCGGGCGCGTAACGATATCGGCCGTGTCGGTGTGGGGAGTGGTCAATCCCCATGCGATGCTGCCGTTATGTCCCAGAATCATCAGGGGAACGCCTGGCGCGGTGGCGCCCGCCAGCACGCCGTTCGGTGTCTCGATGTGGGCCAGGTACCAGATGTTCGGAATCGTGAATCCGAGATGCGGATCGTTGGCGAGCGCGGTCGGCTCGGTGACGGCCCAGACGTTCGAGCCGCCGTTGCTTCCGAGCGCCGGCAGGGTGACAGGATCGTCCACCGACGCCTGCGGCCAGAGGTCCTCCAGCTGCTCCGGGGTCAGCTGCTCCGCCATGCGTGCGCGCAACGCCTCGGCCCGCCAATTGCCGATCAGCCTGAACGCCATGAGGCGCCCCCAGAGCATGGAATCGGCGACCCGCCAGGGCTCAGGCTCGTAGAACAGCACGGCGAGTTCCCAGGGCAGGGCGCCGGAGCGTGCTCGGAGCCAGGCATTGACGCCTGCGGCGTAGGCCTCGGCAACCCGGCGGAGGTCTGGCGGCAGCGCGGCTGCCTGTTTTTCCGCCTGCTGCATGAGGCCGAGGCCGCGCGCGTAGCGGTCGAGGCCGAGCGCCACGCTTCCCACAAGTTCGCCCATGCGTCCGGCGCCGCCTCGCCGCATGAGCTCCATTTGCGCAAAGCGGTCCTGCGCATGGGCGTAGCCGAGGCCGAAGGCGGCGTCGGCCCTGTTGCCGGCGCGGATCGTCGGCACGCCGTAGCGGTCGCGCAGAACCTGTACCGGCCCCTGGAGGCCCGGCAGCCGCAGTTCACCGTCGAGTTGGGGCAGTGAGCTGCGCAGCCAGAGCAACGCGACGCCAACCACCAGAACTGTTGAGACCGAAAGAACGACGGCGAAACGCAGCACCCAGCGCCAGAGCCGCCGTCGGATGTTCACGGCAGTCCGCTCACGGGGAGGCGGCGACGTTGCGCGCGGACAATTCCTTGAGGATTCGCTCGCGGTCCTGGTCGACGTCGGGGGCCGTGGCGCGGGCCTGCGGATCGTCGAAGCCGGAGAGCTTGATCGGGTTGCCCGCGACCTTGAGCCGGCCGGCGGTCGGGTCGTCCACCTCGACCACCATGTTGCGCGGCTCCACCTGGGGATGCGCCATCACAGTCCCGATATCGTTGATGCCGCTCGCCGGGATGCCGGCCGGGTCGAGCAGGGCGAGCCAGTCGGCCGTGCTGCGAGCGGCGAGGATGGACTCGATCTCGGCTTCGAGGCTCTCCTGGTTTTCGTTGCGCAGGTTGTTGGATGCGTATCGCGGATCGTCCTTCAGGTCCGCCCGGTCGAGGATGTCGCAGAAGCGGCGGAACATGACATCGTTGCCCGCCGCGACCACCATCCAGCCGTCCAGGGTCGGGAAAGTCTGGAACGGGGTGATCGAGGGATGCCGCCCGCCGAGCGGGCCCGGCGCCTGGCCTGTCGCGCCGTAGCGGGCGACCGCGTTTTCGCAGAGCGCGATCTGGCAGTCGAGCATAGAGACGTCGAGCTTGCGGCCCCGGCCGGTACGGGCCCGATCATACAATGCGGTCACGATGCCGATGGTCGTGAACAGCCCGGCGCCGATGTCGCCGATGGACATGCCGACACGGGTCGGCTCCTGGCCCGGCTGGCCGGTGATCGACATGATGCCGCCCATCGCCTGCACGACCATGTCATAGGCCGGGCGCTTGGAATGGGGGCCTGAATGGCCGAAGCCGGAGCAGGCGGCGTAGATCAGCGCCGGGTAGCGGTCCTTGAGGTCGTCCCAGCCGTAGCCCAGCTTCTCCATCGTGCCGGGCCGGAAGTTCTCGGCCACCACATCCGCGCCTGCGAGCAACGCCTCGAAGACGGCGCGGTCGCCATCCTCCTTGAGGTCGAGCGCAATGCTCTCCTTGCCGCGGTTGACGGAGATGAAATAGGCCGACTTGCCGTTGACGAACGGGCCGTATTCGCGGGCGTCGTCGCCGCGGCCGGGCGTTTCCACCTTGATGACGCGGGCGCCGAGCTCGGCGAGGATCATGGTCGAGTACGGCCCCGCCAGCACGCGGGTGAGGTCGATGACGGTGACGCCGCTGAGCGGCCCCTGGGTCTGCTGGGTCGGCATGGGCAAAGCGGTCCCCGGTTGCGGATGCAGGCGCCCAGCATAAACCCGTCCGCATTGCCGCCATAGGGGCGGAAGGCGCGCGTCTCCGGCCTGCCTTGAAGCCGGCCTGCGGACGGGGTATCGGTGCGGCTGGATTCTCCGGGGGGAGCGACGCCGATGGTATTGAACCGCGTGACCGTCGGGCGCATTGCCGCGCTCGCCCGCATCGACATCGCCGAAGAGGAGGCGGACGCGCTCGCCGCCGAACTCGGCGCAATCCTGGGATGGGTCGAGACCCTGAACGAGGTCGATACCGACGATATCGCGCCGATGACCTCGGTCGGCGGCCACAGCCTGCCCTGGCGCGCCGACGAGGTGGACGACGGCGGCTACCCGGACCGCATCCTCTCCAATGCGCCCGATGCCGCCGGCGCGTTTTTCGCCGTGCCCAAGGTGGTGGAATGATGCGTCGCCTCGGCGTGGCGGACATTCGTGCGGGCCTCGCAAGCCGAAAGTTCTCCGCGGTCGAGTTGGTTCAGGACCGGCTAGCGGCGCTCGAGGACGCCGAAGCGCTGAATGCCGCGGTCACGCTTATGCCCGAGCGGGCGCTGGAAGCGGCGCGGGTGGCAGACCGTCGGAGGGCGGCAGGAGAGCCGGCGCTGCCGCTCGACGGCGTGCCGGTTGCGGTGAAGGACCTCTTCTGCACCGAGGGCGTGCGCACCACGGCTTCCTCGGCCATGCTGGAGGGCTTCGTCCCGCCCTACGAGTCGACGGTCACCGCCAATCTCATTGCCGCCGGCGCGGCGCTTACCGCCAAGACCAATCTGGACGAGTTCGCCATGGGATCGTCCACCGCGACCTCGTATTTCGGCCCGGCGGTGAATCCCTGGAAGGCGAGGGGCGACGGGCGCCCGCGTGCACCCGGCGGCTCCTCCGGCGGCTCGGCGGCGCTGGTCGCGGCATCCGTTGTTCCGGCGGCGCTCGGTACGGACACGGGCGGCTCGATCCGCCAGCCAGCGGCGTTTTGCGGCGTTGTCGGCCTCAAGCCCACCTATGGGCGCTGCTCGCGCTGGGGCATCGTCGCCTTCGCCTCGTCGCTCGACCAGGCCGGCCCGATAACCCGGAGCGTGCGCGATGCGGCTATCCTGCTTGCCGCGATGTCCGGACACGACCCAAGGGATTCGACCAGCGCGCGGCAGCCTGTCCCCGACTTCGAGGCCGCGCTCGGCGGCGGCGTGCGGGGGCTGCGCATCGGCGTGCCGCTCGAATACCGCGTGGACGGCATGCCCGACGAGCTCGACGCTCTGTGGAGGGCGGGTGCCGGCTGGCTGAAAGAAGCCGGGGCGGAGATCGTCGATATCTCGCTGCCGCACACGCATTATGCGCTGCCGGCCTACTACATCGTCGCGCCTGCGGAGGCATCGTCCAACCTCGCCCGCTATGACGGGGTGCGCTACGGCCTCCGGGCCTCGGCCGACGCCATCGAGGAGCAGTATGCGCGCACCCGGCGCACCGGTTTCGGGGCCGAGGTGCGCCGGCGAGTGCTGATCGGCACCTATGTGCTCTCCGCCGGCTACTACGACGCCTATTATACCAAGGCGCAGCGCGTGCGCCGGCTGATCGCGCGAGACTTCGAGCAGGCGTTCGGGAAGGTCGACGCCGTGCTGACACCGACCGCGCCGACCGCGGCGTTCCCGCTCGGGGAGAAGATGGACGACCCGATTGCGATGTATCTGAACGACGTGTTCACCGTGCCGGCGAGCCTCGCCGGCCTGCCGGCGGTTTCGCTGCCGGCGGGGCTGGACGGCGAGGGCCTGCCGCTCGGGCTGCACCTCATCGGCCGGCCGTTCGACGAGGAGACGGTGTTGCGCGCGGCGGAGGCGCTGGAAGCCGCCGCCGGGTTCGACGCCGAGCCGGAGTTCGTGCGGTGAGCGCCCTCATCGAAGGCCGGGATGGCGCGTGGGAATACGCCATCGGCCTGGAGGTCCATGCGCAGGTGGCTTCGGCGGCGAAGCTGTTTTCCGGGGCGCCGACCGCATTTGGCGCGGAGCCCAACACCCAGGTCAGCCTCGTCGATGCCGCCATGCCGGGCATGCTTCCGGTCATCAACCGGGTCTGCGTCGAGCAGGCGGTGCGCACCGGCCTCGGCTTCGGCGGGGCCATCGCCCGCCACTCGGTGTTCGACCGCAAGAACTATTTCTATCCGGACCTGCCGCAGGGCTACCAGATTTCGCAATATTCCGACCCCGTCGTGGTGGGCGGAACGGTGGAGATTCCGGGCCGGACGGTGCAGATCACCCGCCTGCACCTGGAGCAGGACGCTGGCAAGAGCGTTCACGACCGCGACCCGGACCGCACCCTGATCGACCTGAACCGGGCCGGCGTCGCCCTGATGGAGATCGTGAGCGAACCGGACCTACGCAGCCCCGAGGAAGCCGCCGATTTTCTCACGCGCCTCCGCGCGCTCCTACGCTGGCTCGGCACCTGCGACGGCAACATGCAGGAGGGGTCGCTGCGCTGCGACGCCAATGTGTCCGTGCGCAGGCCCGGCGCGGAACTCGGCACGCGCACGGAGATCAAGAACCTGAATTCGATCCGCTTCCTGCGCGAAGCCATCGAATATGAGGGGCGGCGCCAGGTGGAGGTCATCGAGTCGGGCGGGGAGGTCGTGCAGGAGACCCGGCTATTCGATCCCGACCGGGGCGAGACCCGCGCCATGCGCACCAAGGAAGACGCGCACGACTACCGCTATTTCCCCGACCCGGACCTGCTGCCGCTGGAACTCGACGAGGCATTCATAGAAGCCGTCCGCGCCTCCATGCCGGAACTGCCGGAATCCCGCCGCAGGCGCTTTGTCGGGGAACTCGGCCTCTCCGACTACGACGCCGCCCTCCTGACGGCGGAGCGCGCCCGCGCCGACTATTTCGAGGCCGCCGCCGCGGGGCGGGACGCCAAGCAGGCCGCAAACTGGGTCGCCGGCGAGCTGCTCGGCAGGCTGAACAGGGAAGGGCTGGAGATCGAGGCCGCGCCCATTCCCGCGGCCGGACTCGGCGAACTCATCGACCTCATCGCCGATGGCACGCTGTCGGGCCGTATGGGCCGCGAGGTGTTCGAGGCGATGTGGGAAACCGGCGGGCCGGCCGCCGTCATCGTCGAGGAACGGGGGCTGAAGCAGATATCGGATACCGGCGCGCTGGAGGGACTGGTAGACGAGTTGCTGGCCCGCGAGGCCGACAAGGCGGCCGAATACCGCGCCGGCAGGACCAAACTGCTCGGCTTCTTCGTCGGGCAGGTGATGAAGGCGACCGGCGGCAAAGCCAATCCGAAACTCGTGAACGCGCTGCTGCGCGCCAGACTGGAGGAATAGAGGACATGGCGGAGGACAAGGCGGTTCTGATTACCGGGGCTGGCAGCGGCATAGGCGAGGCTTGCGCGCATGCATTCGCCGCCGCCGGCGCGCGGCTCGCGCTTGCCGATATCGACAAGGCGGCGGCCGAGCGGGTCGCAGAGGCCTGCGGCGGTGCGGCGGCGGTGATCGAGGCGGACTGCGGCGATGTCGCGTCCATCGAGGCGATGGTGGAGGCCGCAGCAAGCGCACTCGGCGGCCTCGACGCCTCGGTCAACAATGCCGGCGTCACCCGCCACGCCGACATCATGGAGCTCACCGAGCAGGACTGGGACCGCATTCACCGGGTCAATTCGAAGGGCGTGTTCTTCTGCCTCCAGACCGTGGCGCGGCAGATGATCGCCCAGGGCCGGGGCGGGCGGATCGTCAATATCGCGTCCATTGCCGGGCGCGGCTTCAAGGGCACCTCCAATGCCGCCTACGCCGCCAGCAAGGGTGCGGTCATTTCGCTCACCAAGACCGCCGCCCAGCAACTGGGGCAATACGACATCAATGTGAATGCCGTCTGTCCGGGCGTCACATTCACCGCGCTGGTGGAGCAGCTCGTCCGCGACCGTTCCGCCGCGCGCGGAATTTCAGCCGAGGAAATGCGCCGCAGCATGGAGGCCCCGATTCCCATCGGGCGCGGCAACGACCCCGCGGATATCGCCGCGCTCTGCGTATTCCTGACCGGCCCGGATTCCCGCAATGTCACCGGGCAGTCCTGGAACGTGGACGGAGGCCTGGTGCCGAGCTGACCCGTCCGGCCGGGCTCAGTCTTCCGGTTCGAGTACGCGGAGGCCGGCGTCGCCCGCTTCCAGGTCGGCGCCGTCTCCGATGCGGTCGAGGCGCAGCAGCGCGAGGCCGAGGCCGTTCAGGCTGGAGCGCATTTCCCCGACCGGGCGTCCGGCAACCGCGATTCGCGTGCCCGGCTCGACCGGGCCGTCGAGCGCCACCGGCACGAGCTGCTTGCGCACGGCGCCGCGATAGTGGGTGCGCGCCGTGACTTCCTGGCCGACATAGCAGCCCTTCTCCCAGTCCACGCCGTTCAGCCGTTCGAACCCGCTTTCCAACAGGAACGCCTGGCCGACCGGCATGTCGCGCGAGCCGTCCGGCGCGCCCAGCCGGTAGCGCAGGGCCTCATAATCGGCGAAATTCCCTTCCGGCAGGCCGGTCGGCGTGTCCGCCGGGCGCAGCAGCCGCACCCCGAACCTGCCGTCGCGCGGATCGACATAGGCGATGCCGCCGCCGTAGCACGCGGTGTCGCCCGGACCGGCGCCGGCAAGGCCGAAATGCTCTGCCCCCTCCGGTGCGGCCTCCACCGTCCAGCCGGCGCTTGCATCCTCTATGGCAATCTTCGCCCGGAGCCGATAGCGCCTGAGCCGCTTCGAGAGGTCATCCAACCGGTCCGACTCGCCGTCGAGATAGACCGTGCCCTCGCATTCCACCGCGAAGACGTCGTGCAGGAACTTGCCCTGCGGGGTCAGCAGCGCGGCATAGACGGCGTTTCCGGCGCGCACCCGTTCCATGTCGTTCGACAGCAGGCCCTGCAGAAAGCCGTGGACGTCCTCGCCCGAAAGCGCCAGAACGCCCCGGTGGGGCAGGGGAATGCAGGCGGGGGTCATGGCCGTCTTTGTCGCCTTTCCCGCTCTGGTGCGCAAGGGATGAGAGACCATGGACCGACTGGAGATACGCCGCCCGGACGACTGGCATGTCCATTTTCGCGAGGGCGAAATGCTGCGCGCGGTCGTGCCGTTCACGGCGCGGCAGTTCGCCCGCGCCATCGTGATGCCTAACCTGGTTCCGCCGGTAACGGACGGCGCCCGCGCCCGCGCCTACCGCGACGAGATCGTGGCCGCGCTGCCGCCGGAGTCCGGCTTCGAGCCGCTGATGACCTGCTACCTGACGGACGGGCTCGACCCGGCCGTGATGGAGGATGAGGTCTTCACCGCCGCCAAGCTCTACCCGGCCCACGCCACGACCAATTCCGCACACGGCGTGACCGACGTCGCGGCGCTCACCCCGGTGCTGGAGCGGATGCAGCGGATCGGCAAGCCGTTGCTCATCCACGGCGAGGTGACGCATCCCGAAGTGGATGTCTTCGACCGTGAGGCGGTGTTCGTGGAGACCGTGCTGGCCGGTCTCCGGCGCGACTTTCCGGAGTTGAAGATCGTGCTGGAGCATGTCACCACGGCGGACGGCACGGCTTTTGTCGAGGAGGCCGAAGGGCCGACCGCGGCCACGATCACGCCGCACCATCTCGTCATAGACCGCAACGACCTGCTCGTGGGTGGCATAAGGCCCCACCTCTACTGCCTGCCGATCGCCAAACGCCGCCGCCACCGGGACGCGCTGCGCCGCGCGGCGGTGTCCGGCAGTCCGCGCTTCTTCCTCGGCACCGATACCGCGCCCCATGCCATCGGCGACAAGGAGACCGCCTGCGGCTGCGCCGGCATCTTCTGCGCGCCGACCGCTTTGGAGGTCTATGCGGAGGTGTTCGACCAGGAAGGCGCGCTCGACCGGCTGGAGGCCTTCGCGAGCCTGAACGGCCCCGCCTTCTACGGCCTCCCGCCGAACGAGGCGCGCATCGTTCTGGAGCGCGGCCCCTCGGAAGGTCCGGGCCCCCTCGCCGCCGGCGGCGACACCATCCTCCCCTTCCGCTCCGGCGAACGCCTGGAATGGCGGCTTGCGGAGTCCTGATTCTTTATCGATTGCTTGCGGTCGGAGCGAGGGATACTGCTCGTTGGAATCCGCCGAGTCTGGAAGGACCAAACCGATGCCACGATTGAGCGCCGGGCGCCGGATCACATTACCCGCAGAGCAATGCTCGCAAGTCGGTCTCAGGCCCGGGGGACGAGTATCGCAGCTTCGTCGCGGACGGTCGCATTACCATCGTTCCGAATGGTCGCCGGCGCGGCCAGGGGAATGCTCCGGCACATCGCTGGCGATCCCTCCGTCACCGACGAGGAGTCCTTGGAGGACGCGCTGGACGAATCGCGCGCTCGCTGACCGGGGAAGCTGTCTGTCGCCCTAATCGCGGGCGAGGGCGCATTGCGGGCGGGCGAGGAGGCGCTGGATGTAGCTGCGCGAGGCCGGGAACTCGTCCAGATGGCCCAGACGCCGGGCCCAGTTGAGGCACCAGCCCACGACGATGTCGGTCACGGTGAAACGGTCTTCGACCAGATAATCGTGTTGCGCCAGATGGGCCTCCGGCACCGCGGCGCTGCGCTTGAACATCTTCACGTTCTGCTCGAAGGCGGCGGTAATGCGCTTTTCCTCCGGCAAGACATACGTGTTGACGGCGGTGTTCCAGAGCCACGCCTCCATCTCGGCGAGGCAGAACGCCACCCACTGGTCGTGCTCGGCGCGCGTGAAGGTGCCGGGCGCGGCGATCAGCTTTGCGGCCGGAACGCGGTCGGCGATGTAAGTGCAGATGGCCGCGGACTCGAACAGCGCCCGTCCGTCGATGACCGCTGCCGGTATCTTCGCCAGAGGATGATACCGCTGCATTTCCTGCAAGCTCGTCATGTCGCGCCGGTCGATCGCGGCATATTCGATCCCCGCTTCCTGGAGGGTCCACTGGCAACGGGCGCTACGGTTGGTGCCGGTACCGAACAGGGTCACTTCCATGTCGTGAGACTCCTCTGCGCCTATAGCCGGGCGGCGAAATCGAATATCGCATCGGCTACCCGCTCCGGCGCCTCGATGGGAGCGCCGTGGGCGAGGCCGCCAAGCACCAGCGCCCGGGCATCAGGAATGGCCTGCGCAAGCGCGCGGCTCATGGCGGGGGTGGAATTGATGTCATGCTCGGCGGTCATGGCGAGAGTAGGGCAGGCGATGCGCCCGGCTTCCCGCGCGAGTTCGGCATCGGCGGTAGCGAACACCCGGTATGCGGCGAGATAGGCTGCCGGGTCGTTGGCCAGCAGGCGGCGGCGGACCGCATCGACAATCTCCGGCGAACCGTCCCGGAACTCCCGAGTGAACCAGCGTTCGATGGCCGACTCCGCCATGCCGGCGGGGCCGTCCCGCTCCACCGTGGCGAGGCGTTGCAGTATGGCGGCGCGCTGATGCTCGTCGCGGTCGAACACGGCGTTCATCAGCACCAGCCCCCGGAGAGCGCCCGGCCGGTCGAGCGCGAAGCGCTGCGCCACCATCGCGCCCATCGAAAAGCCGACGATGACCGGCAGACCGTCGACTCCGTCCACGATGTTCGCCAGAGCGTTGGCAAAGGTTGCCAGCGCGATCTCGCCCGCCGGCATCCCGGCCTCGCCGTGGCAGGGCATGTCGAAGGCGGTGCAGTCGAGCCTGCCGGAGAGACAGCGTATGACCCCGCCCCACATCGTGCGGTCGAGGCCAACCCCGTGGATCAGCACAAGCGGCGGAGACTTGCCGGCGGCGGACGCGGTCATGCGAAGGCGGGCATCACTTCGTCGATGAACAGGCCGAGCGACTTGCGCTTTTCGCTGAACGGCATGCCGTTGTCGATCCACAGGCTGTACTGGTCGAACCCCATCGCCTCGTAGGTCTTGAGCCGCGCGACCACCTCCTCCGGCGTGCCGACCGCATTGTTGGCGCGCATCGCCTCGGGCGAGAAGATTTCGAGCTTCGCCATCTCCTCCTCCGAGAGCGGCTCGATCATGCCCTGGCTGATCGGGCGCTCGTTGCGGAACCAGGCGCCGAAATGGCAGTAGAACCGGCTGAGCGCCCGCGCGCCCTCGGCGACGGCCTCCTCGTTTGCGCCGACATGGGTGTGGCGCAGCAGCATGATCCGCGGCCGCGGGATTTCCGGGTGTGCGGCGCACGCATCCTCGAACCGCTGCATCAGCCGCTCCACCTCGTCGTCGCCCTGCCAGAGCGGCGTCACCTGCACATTGCACCGCTCGGCGACGGCGAATTTGTGGCTGTCGGGGTCCCGGGCGGCGATCCAGAGCGGCGGGTGTGGGTGCTGGACGGGTTTCGGAGACGAGGTGGTCTTCGGGAACTGCCACCGTTCCCCGTCATGCGCATAGTCGCCCTGCCAGAGCTTCTTCACCGCCGGCACCGTCTCGCGCAGCGCGGCGCCCGCCGAGGCGGCGTCGAGGCCCGGCGACAGCCGCTCATATTCGAAGCTGTAGGCGCCGCGCGCGATCCCCAGCTCCAGCCGTCCGCCCGTCACGATATCGGCCAGCGCCGCCTCGCCCGCCAGCTTTATCGGGTGCCAGAAGGGCGCCACGATGGCGCCGGTGCCGAGGCGGACGTTCTTCGTCCTGTTCGCGACGTCGGCGAGCGTGATGAACGGGTTGGGCGTGATCGTGAAATCCATCCCGTGATGCTCGCCCGTCCAGATGGCCTCGAAGCCGCCCTCGTCCGCCATTTGGCAGAGCTCCAGGGACTCCCGGTAAAGCTCGGCATGGTCCCGGTCCGGCGTCAGCCGCTCCATGTGGACGAACAGGGAAAATTCCATCCGCGGGCCTCCGGAAGCGTGGCCGGAACAGGGCGGGCGCCTTCATAACACGACTTCGCCTTTTCCGCTTCGGCATTTGCTTTTGTATCCGGCGAGACGCCGCGCCGGCCGGGAGACGAGGTCGGCGTCGAGCGGGTCGCCGGGGCCGGCCTCGGCAAAGCAGGTCTTCAGGCCGTGCAGGCAGGTCGGCGATCCGGCGCCCTTGACACCAAAGGCCGAGTCGGGGTCGACGTCCGACGACTGCAGGTCAAGGCACTCCGACGGCGATGTCCAGTAGCGCCTGGCGGCCTTCGCGGGTGACGGTTTCGACGGCGCGGGAGAGGGCGTTCGGCAGTGCCTCCGGGTCCTCCACCCGCTCCCCGTGCCCGCCGCTGGCCTGCATGACGAGGTCGTAGCGCGGCGCGGGCTCCAGCGAGGTCAGCGGCATGACATTGGCGCGGCTCGCATGGCCGTCGGGATAGACTGACAGCGCGGCCCGCCGGACGGCGTTGTAGATGCCATTGTTGAAGACGAGCGTCAGCACCGGAAGGCCGAGCGAAGCGCCTGCCTGGTGGCAGGCGACAGGGTTGGCGAACATGTATGAGCCGTCGCCGACGCAAGCGACCGCCATGCGCTCCGGCCGGGCCAGTTTCGCACCCATCGCCGCCGGCAGACCCCAGCCGAGGCCGCCCGCCAGCGAGCCGCCGAAATAGCCGAGTGGATCGCGCACGGTGAGCGCCGGGAGCGGCACGCCTAGCTCGTTGAAGATCATGGCGTCATCCGGCAACGCCCGGTCGAGACAGCGCCCGACCCAGCCCGGCGACATCGGCGTGCCGTTACCGGCTTCCGCCGCGGCGATGCGCGCCTCCCGCCCCTCGTGGCAGCGGCGGGCCACTTCGTCTCTCCGGCCCTTCGGCGGCAGCGTCATTTCGGCCGCCAGCGCTTCCAGCACGGCCGCCGGGTCCCCGGCAATGGCGATGTCGGCGGGAAACCCGCGCATCGGCACATCGGAGAACAGCGGATCGGCGCCGACCTGCACCACCTTGCAGCCAGGCCGGATATCCTGCTCGGCTGGCATCCAGGGCACCATGGCGTCAAGCACCAGCACGGCGTCCGCATCCCTGAGCCAGGGGCCGGGGTCGAAGCCGCCATGCATGGGGTGGTCGCCCGGCAGCGAGGCGCGGCTCGCCCAGAACTCCACCACCGGCATCGCGAACCGTTCGGCGAAATCCGCCAGCACCTGCCAGCCGGCGCCTCGGTTGGCGACGATCAGCGGCCGCTCCGCCGCCGACAATGCGGCGGCCCCTTCGGCTATCGTGGCCGGGTCCGGCAGGCCGGGAGACACCGGCTTCTGGCGCGGCTCGGGCGAGAGGCGGAAGCCCGGCAGCGGCTCCGCCATGATCTCGCGCGGCATGGTGAAATAGACCGGCCCCCGGGGCGGCGTGGCGGCGACGGCGAGCGCGCGCTCCACCACCGCCTCCAGCTGGTCGGCGAGGCGCAACTCGTAGTCCCACTTGACCGCCTCGCGCAGCATCCCCGCCTGGTCGTACATGTCCTGGCCCCAGTGGATGCCGCGGTCGCGCGCGCCCTTGCGGCCCTTCTCCGTCACCGGCGTGCGCCCGGCGGCCATGAAGATCGGCACATTGTCGCGCCGGGCGTTGATGAGGCCCATCAGCGCGTTGGCGGTGCCGACATTAACATGCGCCATGACGGCGGCCATCCGGCCCGACGCCTGCCAGTAGCCGTCCGCCATGCCGACCGCCACCGTCTCGTGAACGATGGTGTGGGGCGTCGGGAAATCGAGCCCCGTCTCCCCGGCCCGCGCATAGGCCTCGACGATGGGGGCGAAGTCCGTGCCCGGATTGGCGAACAGCACATCGACGCCGCGCGCCTTGAGCAGCGCCAGATACGCCTCGGCGACGGTGATTTCGGTCATGGGAGCGCTGGCCGGGTCAGGCGTCTGCGGGCGCGAAGCCCGGTTCGTTGCGGAAGCGCTCTTCGGTCCAGCGGGCGAGGTCGTCGTCGCTCAGCGCCGGATCCCAGGCGACCGCCTGCGGCTGGGCCACCTTCCAGGGCGTGTCGCAGAAGATCTCGATGCCGTTCCGCTCCGGGTCCTCGAAATAGATCGACCAGGTGTTGCCGTGGCTGCGGGGGTTGTATGAGACCCCCTCCGCATCCAGCGCCGCCGACATTTTCCGTAGCGCCCCAAGATCGTCGATGCGGAAGGCCGCATGGTTCACGCTGTTGGAGGGGCCGGCTTCCTTCCTGCCGTTTATGAAGGCGACCTGGTGGTGTTCCTCCGGGTCCTGGCTGAGGAAGACAATCTCCCTGTCGTCCCTGCCGAGGGGTCCGCGGTCCGTGACCTCGAAACCCAGCACGTCGGTGTAGAACGCCAGCATCCGCTCCACGTCCTCGACATAAAGCACCATGTGGGACCATGCGAGCGCCATCGCCTCTACTCCCGCTATTCTGCCGCCATGCGTTTAGCTTGCCGCCTGCGTTCGTGGATGTCGAGGTAACGCTTGCGCAGGCGCACGGCGTTCGGCGTCACCTCCACAAGCTCATCGTCGGCGATCCAGGCGATGGCGCGCTCCAGCGCCATGTCCTGCGGCGGCGAGAGCAGGATCGCATCGTCCTTGCCGGCGGCGCGGAAGTTTGTGAGCTGCTTCGACTTCAGCGGATTGACCTCGATGTCCTGGCCGCGCGCGCATTCGCCGATCACCATGCCGCCATAAACGGGATCGCCCGGCGCGATGAAGAGCCGTCCGCGCTCCTCCAGGTTCCAGAGCGCGTAGGCCGCCGCCCGGCCCCGCTCCAGCGAAACCATCACACCGCGGCGCCGGCCCGCCATCCGTCCCTTGTATGGCGCGTAGCCGTGGAACAAGCGATGCAGGACGCCGGTGCCGCGCGTGTCCGCCAGGAACTCGCCGTGGTAGCCGATAAGCCCGCGCGATGGGGCGTGGAACACCAGCCGCTGGCGCCCGGCGCCGGTCGGGCGCATGTCGGTCATCTCCGCCTTTCGCACGCCCATCTTCTCGACCACCGCGCCGGCGTGCCCGGAGTCCACATCCACCGTCACCTCCTCGACGGGTTCGAGGCGTTTGCCGGTCTCCGGATCGGTCTCGAACAGGACGCGCGGGCGGGAGACCGAGAGCTCGAAGCCCTCGCGCCGCATGGTCTCGATCAGCACCGCCATCTGGAGCTCGCCCCGTCCGGCGACCTCGCAGGCGTCCTTTTCCGCGCTCTCGGCCACACGGATGGCGACATTGCCTTCCGCCTCGCGCATGAGCCGGGCGCGGATTTCGCGCGAGGTCAGCTTGTCGCCGTCCTGCCCGGCGAGCGGCGAGTCGTTGACGGAGAGCGTGAGGGCCAGCGTCGGGGGATCGATGGGCCGCGCGGGCAGCGGTCGCAGGACTTCCGGCGCGGCCAGCGTGTCGGCGACCGTCGCCGTCTGGAGGCCCGCCACCGCAACGATGTCGCCCGCGACGGCGCGCTCGACGGGCACGCGGTTGAGGCCCCGAAACGCCAGCAGGCGGGTTGTCCGGGCGCGCTCCACCGCGCCTTCGCCGGGCCTGAGCGCATGGACCTCCCGGTTGGCGCCGATCTCGCCGCTCTCGATCCGGCCCGTGAGGACCCGGCCCAGATAGGGGTCCGACTCCAGAATGGCTGCCGCCATGGCAAACGATCCGTTCGGAGCGGCATGGGGCGCCGGCACGCACTCCAGGACGGTCTCGAACAGGGGACCGAGCCCGTCGCGCGGGCCGTCGGGCGCGGCCGCGGCCCAGCCCTCCTTGGCTGACGCGAACAGGGTCGGGAAGTCGAGCTGGCGTTCGTCGGCGTCGAGCGCGGCGAACAGGTCGAAGGTCTCGTCCTGCACCTCGAACGGGCGCGCGTCCGGCTTGTCCACCTTGTTGACCACGACGATGGGCGCAAGTCCGGCCGCGAGCGCCTTGGCCAGCACGAATTTCGTCTGCGGCATCGGCCCCTCGGAGGCGTCGACCAGCAGCAGGCAGCCGTCCACCATGCCGAGCACCCGTTCCACCTCGCCGCCGAAGTCGGCATGGCCGGGCGTGTCCACGATATTGATGCGCACGCCCCGCCACTCGACCGAGGTACATTTGGCGAGGATGGTGATACCGCGCTCGCGTTCCAGAGCGTTGGAATCGAGCGCGCGTTCGGCAACCCGCTGGTTGCTGCGGAACGCCCCGCTCTGGCGCAGCAGGCCGTCCACCAGCGTCGTCTTGCCGTGGTCCACATGGGCAATGATGGCGATATTGCGCAGATCGTTCACGATGGCGGCGGCGAAACGGAGGACAGAGGATGGCGGCGGCTTCCTACATCAATCCGCGGAGCGGCGCGAGTTGGCTGGCTGACCGGGCGCTGTGGCGCGCGCCGGACGATGGCGGCCTGCTGGGCCTGACACCGGGACGGGGCCTCGCGCGGGACGAGATCGAACGGTCGGAGACCTCGTTATGGCGTTACCGAGCCGCCATTCGCGTCGGGGACGGAGGCCGGGTCAGTCTCGGCGAAGGCTTCACGCCGCTGGTCGAGACGGAGTGGGACGGCCGCCGGCTCCTCTTCAAGTGCGAGCACCTGATGCCCACCGGTTCTTTCAAGGACCGCGGCACGACCGTCATGATGTCGCATCTGAAGCAGGCGGGCGTGGAGGCGCTGCTGGAAGACAGTTCCGGCAATGCAGGAGCGTCCATCGCCGCCTACGCTGCGGCCGCCGGCATCCGCGCGCGCATTATGGTGCCGGAGGGCGCGCCGGCGGCGAAGCGGGTCCAGATCGCTGCGGCAGGGGCGGACCTGCATCCGGTGGCGGGAGACCGGGACGCGGTAGAGCGGGCGGCGCTCGCGGCCGCGGAGGGGTCGTTCTATGCGAGCCACAACCGCCAGCCCTTCTTCCTCGAAGGCACGAAGACGCTCGCCTTCGAGTTGTGGGAGCAGCTGGGCTTTCGCGCCCCGGCGGCCGTCGCGGCGCCATGCGGCAACGGCGCGAACATACTCGGCCTCTATCTGGGCTTCCGGGAACTGCAGGAAGCGGGCCAAATCGGGGCGCTCCCCCGCCTCCATGCGGTTCAGGCGGCCAACAATTCCCCGATCCGCACCCTGTTCGACGGCCGGACCCTGCCGCAGGGGCCGACCGTAGCCGACGGCATAGCCACGGCGCAGCCGATCAGAGGCCGGATGGTGGCGGATGCCGTGCGGGCCACAGGCGGCACGGTGCCTGTCGCGGGCGAGGACGCGATAATCGAGACGACGGGCCGGCTGGCCCGGTCCGGCTGGTTCCTGGAGCCGACCTCGGCGGTTGTAGTCGCAGCGCTGCCGCAGATCCCGGAGGAGGATATCGTGCTGGTGCTGACCGGCTCCGGCCTCAAGGCGCTCGGCGTCCATGCCGGCTTGGCAGGAGTTGCCGGCTAGCAGTTCTCCCGGATCCAGGCTCCGATCCATTCGGAGATTTGGGCAGAGTGCTCGTCCATCATGAACATGTGCGTTGCGCCGGGGAAGCCGACATCGGGAAGCTCGACCAGTTCCGCCCGGCCGCCGACGGCATTCACCCGGTCGCCGAAGGCGGCGGTCGCCTCCCGCGTGGCGGTCCATCGCGGCGAGAAGTCGATGAAATCGCCGAGCAGCAGCAGCCACGGCCCGCCTGCGACCGTCGCCGGCGATACCTGCTCGTCCACGGGCAGGGTCGAACCCTCGCAACAGACGACGCCACGAATGCATTCGGGATTTTCGATCGCGGCATGGCTGCCGAGATAGCCGCCCTGGCTGTGGCAGACCAGCACTGAGGGGCCGATCCGCCTGAGTGCCGCGCCGACGCCCCGGATCTGGGCTTTGGAGGTCGAGGTCCAGCGCGGCACGAACTGGCGCTGGAAGCTCTCCATCGCATCGAGGGGGAAGCGCTGGCCCTCGAAGGGCTTGCCTGCGGCGAAGTCCTCGGGCCGGCCGAAACGGAACAGGTCCCATGCCTCGGCCGCGGTCCGCATAACCGGTTCGCCTTCCCATACGCCTTCGAGCGCGCAGAAGCCCGAGCGCCCACGCTCGACATTGTCGATGACATAGACCGCGAAGCCCTGGCGGAGGAAATCGTGCAGCCATCCGGGGCGGCCGTCCGGCGTCGTCTCCCAGCAGGCGCCGGTCAGCCCGCCACCGTGAAGCAGGACGAGCGAGTGTGGGAATTTCTGTTCGGCCGGGATGAAATACTGGACATAGACCTGCTCGACGAGGAACTCGCCATTGGGGTCGTATTCCAGGACCAGGCTCGGCGTAAACGCGACGGTGCGCTTCTCCTGCCCCGCGACCGTCACGATCCGGCCGCCGACATGGAAGCTGCCGAAGTCCCTTAGTGCGTACATGGCCGGGTCCCCCTCGATTCGGGATTGTGAGTCTCCCGCTCCCGGTGCGCAAGCAGGGCTTCCCTCTTGCCGGCGGAGACCGCCCCGCGTTCCAACCCTCTGGCCGTTTTCCGCAATTTGTGACAATTACGGGTCTCAGGGACGCATTCGGGCGCGTTGAGGCTGCGCCGGTCTGCGAGTTCGCGGATACCCGCCGCTTTGTTTGAACGGGATGGGCGGGAGCGTTGCGGGAACCCCGAACCATGCAAAAAGCCACCAGGGCAGGAACGAACGGCGTGCGCGTCGCATTGTGCGGGTTTCTGGCCGTGCTCTGCCTCGTATCGGCGCGGGCCGGCGCGGCCGACATGCCGCCGCCCGTCGTGACCTATGGCGACGCCATGAGGTGGTACGGACAGGCGGCCAGGGCCGGAGACCCGGAAGCGCAGTTCTATCTCGGCTATATCCACGACCGGGGCCTGCGGGGAGCGAACAGCCTGCCGGAAGCGGTGGGCTGGTATCGGAAGGCTGCGGCGCAGGGAGAGGTGCGGGCCCAGTTCCGGCTGGGTCTCCTGTTCGATTCCGACCCGCGCCTGCCGCGCGACCCGGCCGAGGCGCAAAGCTGGTACGAAGCCGCTGCGGCGCAGGGCCATGCCGAGGCGCATTTCAACCTCGCGCGGCTGGTCGAGGCCGAAGACGCCGCCCGCGCCGCGGACCTCTATGCGCTCGCGGCCGAAGCCGGCATCGGGCAGGCGGCCTTCAATCTGGCGCTGCTCCGCATCAACGGGCCGGAGGAGGTTTACGATCCGGCCGAGGCATGGCGCTGGGCGCTCCGGGCGCAGGACCTGGGCGCGCCGGGGGCCGGAGAGCTGCGGAGCCGGCTGTCGGCCGCCTTCGACGAGTAAAGCCTGCAGAGCCGGCCCGGCCCTGCGGCTCAGGCCGGCGCCGCTGCGCCTTCGGCAAGCCGGCGCGGCAGGTCCGCCACGATGGCGTCGCGCTCCGCCTCCGACATCCGGGCCCAGCCTGCGATCTCCTTGAGCCGGCGTCCGCAGCCCTCGCAATACTGCGTCTCCGGCGAGATGCGGCAAACCTTCACGCAGGGGCTGGCGATGGGGCGCGGCGCAGTCATGGGTGGCGAGAATAGGGTTTGGCTGCTGTCCGCGGCAAGCGTGCTTTGGCTTGGCGCCCGGCATGGGGTAAACCCTGCGGGCGCAGCGGGAGGGGAGGCGCGGCTTATGGGACGGACCATCGCGATCATCGGCGGCACGGGCGCGCTCGGCACGGGGTTCGCGCGGCGCTGGGCGGACGCCGGCCACAAGGTGGTGATCGGATCGCGCACGCAGGAGCGGGCCGATGCCGCGGCGGCGGAAGCGGGCCACGGCGCGGTCGGCCTCGTTAACCCGGAAGCAGCGGCCGCTGCCGATATCGTGGTGCTGACCGTGCCCTACGCCCATCACAAGAGCACGATAGAGAGCATCGCCGACGGTCTCGAAGGCAAGATCCTCGTCGATGCGACCGTGCCGCTGATGCCGCCCCGGGTCGGCACGGTGCAGCTTCCCGAGGCCGGATCGGCGGCGGTCGAGGCGCAGGCATATCTGGGCGAGCGCGCCATTGTCGTCTCGGCTTTCCAGAATGTTGCGGCGGCGCACTTGCAGGCAGTCCACGAGATCGACTGCGACGTGCTGGTGGCGGGCGACAAGCTCGCCGCGCGCGAAACCGTGATCGGCCTGGCGGAAGACCTCGGCCTGCGTGGCTGGCATGCCGGCCCGCTGGTAAACTCCGCCGCGGCCGAGGCGCTCACCTCTGTCATCATCCAGATCAACCGACGCTACGGCATCGACGGCGCGGGCCTGCGGATTACCGGGACGCCGGCGGCGGAGCTGGGCGGCGCGTGACCCGGCGGCTGGAGCTGGTCGCGCTGCCCGGACTGCCGATGGTCGAGCCGGGGGACGATCTCGCCGGGTTGATTTCTGACGGGCTGGAACGGGCCGGAACCGGGCTCGAGGCCGGCGACATCCTCGTGGTCGCGCAGAAGATCGTTTCCAAGGCGGAAGGGCGCTACGCCTTCCCGGAAGAGACGGTGCCGTCGCCGACGGCGAAACGGCTCGCGGCGCTGACCCGCAAGGACCCCGCCCATGTCGAAATCCTGCTCGGGGAAACGGCGGAAATCGTGCGCCACCGGCCGGGCGTGGTGGTCGTTGAGCACAGGCACGGCCATGTGATGGCGAATGCCGGCATAGACCACTCCAACGTCGAGGCCGGCCGCCTGCTGCTGCTGCCGCGTGACCCGGACGCTTCCGCGAGGGCGCTGCGTACCGCGCTGGCGGAGCGCTGGGGCGTGGCGCCCGGCGTCGTCGTGTCCGACAGCTTCGGCCGGGCCTGGCGGGTCGGCACCTGCGGCGTCGCCATCGGCGTTGCCGGCCTTCCCGCGATTGACGACCGGCGCGGCGAGCCGGACCTGTTCGGCCAGCCGCTGGAGGTCACCATTGTCGGCCAGGCGGACGAGATCGCTGCCGCCGCTTCGATCCTCCAGGGACAGGCCGACGAGGCGACGCCGGTCGTGCTGGTACGCGGGCTCGACCTACCGGACGACGATAGCGGCGTCGGGCCGCTGCTGCGCGACCGGGCGACGGACCTCTTCCGGTGAAGGTGGCCGCGCTCTCCGGCGGCGTCGGCGGCGCGAAACTGGCGGAGGGGTTGGCGCGCGCAGGCGCGGACCTCACGGTGATCGCCAATACCGGCGACGATTTCGAGCATCTCGGCCTTTCGGTCTCGCCGGACATCGACTCGCTGGTCTACGCGCTCTCGGGCCTCGCGGACCGGGAACGCGGCTGGGGCCGCGCCGGCGAGAGCTGGAATTTCATGGCCGCCGTCGGCGCGCTCGGCGGTGAGACGTGGTTCAATCTGGGCGACGCCGATCTTGCGATGCATGTGCTCCGCAGCCGGCGCCTCGCGACCGGAGAGCCGCTGTCGGCCGTTACTGCCGCCTTTCTCGACCGGCTCGGCGTGTCGGCGCGCGTGATTCCGGCGACCGACCACCGGTTGCGGACCCTGGTCGAGACCGCATCCGGGCGGCTTGCCTTCCAGCATTACTTCGTGCGCGAACGCACTGCTCCGCGCGTCACCGGCTTCGCTTTCGAGGGCGCTGAAACCGCCCGCCCGGCGCCCGGCGGGCTCGAAGCCCTGGGCGATGCCGACCTTATCGTCATCTGCCCGTCCAACCCCTATATCAGCATCGACCCGATACTGGCCGTCGCGGGCTATCGGGAGGCCTTGCGCGACGCCGTCTGCGTGTCGCCCATCGTCGGCGGCAAGGCAGTGAAGGGGCCGGCGGCGAAGATGATGTCGGAGCTTGGGCTGGAACCCTCCTCGCTCGCAGTCGCCCGTCATTACTGCGGCCTGATCCGCGCGCTGGTCATCGACGAGGCGGACGCGCATGAGGCGGCGGCGATAGAGGCGGAAGGCGTGCGCGCCATCACCGCCCCGACGCTGATGGCCGGGCCGGAGGATGCGGAACGGCTCGCGCGCATAGTGATGGGGATCTGAGATGCCCGACCCGCTCGGCGATTTCTCCTTCACCTGGCCGCTCTATGCGGCGTTCCTGGCGGCCTACCTGCTGGGAAGCATTCCCTTCGGCCTGCTGCTCACCCACCTGGCCGGGGCGGGGGATCTCAGGCAGGTCGGCTCCGGCAATATCGGCGCGACCAACGTACTGCGGACCGGGCGCAAGGGGCTGGCGGCGTTCACCCTGCTGCTCGACGCCGGCAAGGGCGCGGCCGCGGTGGCGGTGGCAGACCACTGGTTCGGCCCGAGCATGGCGGTGTTCGCGGCGCTCGGCGTGGTCGCCGGCCATATCGCGCCGGTCTGGCTGTGCTTTCGCGGCGGCAGGGGCGTCGCGACCGCCTTCGGCGTGCTGTTCGTCTATGCATGGCCGGTCGGGATTGCGGCGGCGGCCGTATGGCTCGGAACGGCCGCGCTCTTCCGCTATTCGTCGCTGGCCGCGATCCTCGCCATCGGTTCCTCGCCGGCCTGGGCCTGGGCGCTCGTCGGCGTTGCGGAAGCGGAGGTGACCGGCCTGATTGCGATAGCCGTGATCGCCCGCCATGCCGCCAATATCCGCCGGCTGCTGAAAGGCGAGGAAAGCCGGATCCGGCTGCGATGACCGCGAAGTTGCGCCTTGCGCGGACGCCCGGCATCGGGCCGATCCGCTACTTCGAACTCGTCGAGCGGCTGGGCTCGGCGGAGGCGGTGTTGGAGGCGCTGCCCGGTTTCGGCTTCTACCCTCCGTCCGAAAGGAGTGCAGAAGAAGAGCTGGAGGCGTTGGCCCGGCTCGGCGCGACGCCGGTCTGGTTCGGCGACGACGACTATCCGCTTTCGCTCTCGCGCATCGCCGACCCGCCGCCCTTCCTGGCTTCTCTGGGCGATCCTGCGCTGGCTGCGGCGCCGGTCGTCGCCATGGTGGGCGCGCGCAATGCTTCGGCCGCCGGCCAGCGCATTGCGGAGCGGCTTGCCCGGGGGCTCGGCGAAGCCGGCTTTGCCATCGTCTCCGGCCTCGCGCGCGGCATCGACGCGGCCGCGCACAGGGGCGCGCTCGCCAGCGGCACCATCGCCGTGCTGGCCGGCGGCATCGACCGGCCCTACCCGCCGCAGAACCGCGCCCTGTTCGACGCCATAGCCGCCGACGGCCTTGCGCTCGCCGAGAACCCGCCGGGATTCCAGGCGCGGGCGCAGGACTTTCCCCGCCGCAACCGCATCGTCGCGGGGCTGGCGGCCGGGGTCGTCGTGATCGAGGCGGCGGCCCGGTCCGGCTCGCTGATTACTGCGCGGCTCGCCGCCGACGAAGGGCGGCAGGTGTTCGTGGTGCCAGGCTCGCCGCTCGACCCGCGCAATGCGGGCGGCCATGACCTGATTCGCAACGGCGCGACCCTCGTCACCAGTGCAGAGGACATCGCCGAAGCGCTCGCTGACAGCGTCGCCGCGCCGGTGCGTCCCCGTCCCGCCCCGAAGCGGCCGGACCGACCGTTTTCGCCGCCTCCGGCTCCCGCCGAGCCTTCGGCCGGGAACGGCCCGGAGGCCGAAGACAGCCTGCTTTCCGCGCTCGGGCCCGTCCCCGTCACGGTTGACGAACTGGCCCGCCGGTGCCACTTGTCGAGCGCTGCCGTGGCCGCAATGCTGCTCGATCTTGAGTTGGCAGGCCGTGTCGAACGCCATCCTGGACAACGGGTTTCGTTGATATCGAGATGACTGCTGAAAATATCGTTGTTGTAGAATCGCCGGCCAAGGCAAAGACGATCAACAAGTATCTCGGAAGGGATTTCCGGGTGTTGGCGAGCTTCGGCCATGTCCGCGACCTCCCGCCCAAGGACGGCTCCGTGCTGCCCGACAGGGGCTTCGCCATGTCGTGGCAACTGGACGAGCGCGGCAGGAAACACGTCGGCGAGATCGCCAGGGCGGTGAAGGGCGCATCCCGGCTCTATCTCGCCACCGACCCGGACCGCGAGGGCGAGGCGATCTCCTGGCATGTCCGCGAGGCGCTGGAGAGCCGCAAGGCGCTGAACGGGGTCGAGGTCAGCCGCGTTGTCTTCCACGAAGTCACCAGGAATGCGGTGCTGGATGCGGTCGCCAATCCGCGGGCCATCAACCAGGAGCTGGTCGATGCCTATCTGGCGCGCCGCGCTCTCGACTATCTGGTCGGATTTACGCTCTCGCCGGTGCTCTGGCGCAAGCTGCCCGGCGCGCGCTCGGCCGGGCGGGTGCAATCGGTGGCGCTCCGCCTGGTCTGCGACCGGGAGGCGGAGATCGAGGCGTTCCGGGCCCGCGAATACTGGACTGTCGATGCCGATTTCGAGACGGCCGCCGGAGCGGGGTTCCGGGCCCGGCTCACCCATCTCGACGGCAAGAAGCTCGGAAGCCACGCCATTGCGGACGAGGCTCATGCGCTTGCCGTCAAGGCGCGGCTGGAAGAAGCCGCCTACAGGATTGCGGGCGTCGAGAAAAGACAGGCGCGCCGCAACCCGGCCCCGCCCTTCACCACCTCGACCCTCCAGCAGGAAGCGTCGCGGCGGCTCGGGTATGGCGCCGCGCGCACCATGCGCCTCGCCCAGCAGCTTTACGAAGGCGTCGACCTCGGCGGCGAGAGCGTCGGCCTCATCACCTATATGCGGACCGACAGCGTCGCGATGAGCGGGGAGGCGCTGGCCGGTGCGCGCCGGCTGATCGGCCGCGATTTTGGCGACGCCTATCTGCCGCCGAAGCCCCGGCGCTACCGGTCTTCGGCGCGCAATGCCCAGGAGGCGCATGAGGCGGTCCGGCCGACGGACATGGCACGCCGCCCGCAGGACGTCCGGAGCCGGCTGAAGCCCGAGCTGTTCCGGCTCTACGAACTGGTCTGGAAGCGGGCGGTCGCAAGCCAGATGGCCGCCGCCGTCTTCGACCGCGCCGCCGTGGACGTAGCCGCCACCGACGGCCGGGCGGTGCTGCGGGCGACAGGCTCGGTCATCCGCTTCGACGGCTACCTGAAGCTCTACCGGGAAGGCCGCGACGACGCACCAGACAGCAAGGCGGCAGAGGACGACGAAGGCCAGGCACTGCCTCCCGTCTCCGAAGGCGAGCCGGCGCGGCGGAAGGCGGTGGTGACGGAGCAGCATTTCACCCAGCCGCCGCCGCGCTACACCGAGGCGAGCCTGGTCAAGCGGCTGGAGGAACTGGGCATCGGCCGCCCCTCCACCTATGCGTCCATCATCCAGGTGCTGCAGGACCGCGACTATGTCCGGCTGGAAAGCAAGCGATTCGTTCCGGAGGACCGGGGGCGCATCGTCACGGCGTTCCTGCAGAACTTCTTCGAACGCTATGTGGAGTACGAGTTCACCGCCGACCTGGAGGAGAAGCTCGACGCGGTCTCGAACGGCCGCATCGACTGGCGTGCGCTGCTGCAGGAGTTCTGGGAGGCGTTTGCGGCCAAGGTCGAGGAAACGCAGGAGCTGCGGATCTCCAACGTGATCGACGCATTGGACCGCGAGCTCGACGCGCATTTCTTCCCGCCGAACGAAAACGGGCAGGACCCGCGCATCTGCCCCGTCTGCGGCGAGGGCAGGCTCGGCCTCCGCCTCGGCCGGCACGGCGCTTTCTTCGGCTGCTCCCGCTATCCGGAATGCCGCCATGTCCGGCCGCTGACCGCGCCGGAGACCGCGGAGGCAAACGGGCCGCGCATACTCGGCAATCATCCGGAGACCGGTCTCGAGGTCTCGGTGCGCAAGGGGCCCTATGGCTTCTATGTCCAGCTTGCCGGCGAGGGCGGAAACAAGCCGAAGCGCGTCTCGACCCCGCGCGGCGTCGATCCGGCCGAACTGGGTCTGGAGCAGGCGCTCGCGCTGTTGGCGCTGCCCCGCGAGGTCGGCATCCATCCGGAAACCGGCAAGCCGATCTCGGCCGG
>JAJECZ010000335.1 GCA_022821735.1 Alphaproteobacteria bacterium
GGCAGTGTCGCTCATGCCCGGCCCCCGTTGATAGACCATGGGCGTATAGACCGGCCCTGGCGCCACGCAATTGACACGCACCCCCTCGCCGCCGTGGTCCACCGCCATGGCGCGGGTGAGCGCAATCACCGCGCCCTTCGAGGCCGAATAGGCGGTGAGGCCGCGCGGCCGCAGCGCCGAGATCGAGGACACGTTGACCACCGCCCCGCCGCCCGCCGTCGAGACCATCGCCGGAATGGCATGCTTGGCGGCGAGGAACATGCCCTTCACGTTGACCTCCATCACCCGCTCCCACGCTTCCTCGGTCTCCTCGACCACGGAGCCGCGCGAGGAAATGCCGACATTGTTGTCGAGCCCGTCGAGGCGTCCGAAGCATTCCAGCGCCGCCGTCACCATGGCGGCACAATCGTCATTGGCCGTGATGTCGGCGGCGAAGGCGGCGGCTTCTCCGCCGCGCTCGGCGATCATCTCGACCGTGCGCTCGGCCAGTGCGAGGTCGCGGTCCACGCACATGACGCGAGCGCCGGCTTCCGCCATCAGGATCGCCGCCGCCCGCCCGTTGCCGATCCCGTCCGGATCGACGGCGCCCGCCCCCGCCACGAGGACGACCTTTCCTTCCATCTCCGCCATGAGAGCCCCTCTCGCGATTCGTCTTGTCGTTCGCCGCCCTTATACCAAGGGCCGCCGGTCGGAACCGATAACGGATTCGGCGCCCGCCGCCCCGGCCCCCGGAACGGGTCCGGGCGAAGTGTCATGAAATGTCATGTTTTGTCATGTTCCGGGTTCGCACTCCGACGGCTTCCGCCGGTTCGAGGGGTTGTTCACGGGTTTGGGCGACGGCGGGGGAGCGACCCTTTATTCGCGCGTAATCGCGCGCGGGCGGGGGCGCGCGTCGGCGCCGGCGCGGTTCGCGCGCCTGATTGCCCGCGCGCGAGGGGCGGTCCCCTTCGACAGGCTCAGGACAGGCTGCTGGCGCGGTTGCTGCTCAGGATGAGGGGACAGAGGGAACCCGCCTCAAACTGTCGTCCCTCATCCCGAGTAGCGGCGCCAGCCGCGTATCGAGAGCCTGTCCTGAGCCTGTCGAAGGGGACGGCGGCCGGCGGCTGGGGGCGAAAGTCTGTCACGGGTCGTGTCTCCTTTCGTGTTACGGCGGGCGCCGCCTTCGCGGGAGGGGGCGGCGGGCGCGTGCTTTGCGGCCAGCATCGCCGCCAGTGCGGGCCGGGGTCGGTTGCGGTCATGCCTGTCTCCTTGCCTGTCGGGGAGCGGCGGACCCTTTGCCGCGCGCAATCGTGCGCGCCCGCGCCTGCGCGTCGGCGCCGGCGCGGTTCGCGCGCCTGATTGCGCGTGCGAGGCGCAGGACGCACGTCTCCCGTCGGTTCCTCAGGGGTTGTTCGACAACGGCGCCGCTCGGCCGCGCGGCACCCAAGAAAGCGGCTCCGGAGTCCGCTTCCCTGGGGGCCATCATACCACAATCCGCCATATGTCAAGATCAAAACACGAACAAAATCCAAAATACTGGAAATTGTTTATGTTTCGCTCGCGGGAGAGGAGGAAAGGGCGGGCATGACGGAAGAGCCTGTCGAAGGGGGTGCTGCGCCGCCCCGCTGTTGCACGCATGCAACAGGGTCCGAAAATCTGCATCGGGCGGATTGCGGCCGTAAAATGAGGAAGTAGGATAGTTGCGCCGTCCAATTCCGGGCGGTTGCAGACAGGAGTCGGGAATGAGAAAATCGTTTCTGAAAACCGGTCGTACAAGGGGGATTATGGGCAATTTCCCGATTTATTAAGGCTTCGTTTCGACTCTTTCTTTGAAGAAAAAAGAGGTGCCGGGGGAGCGTTGCAACCCGCTCCCCCGGCGGCCGGCAAGGGGGAAGGAGGGCCGGGAATAGGCCCTGTAGTCCCTCGTCGGCCAAGCGGTTCGGCCTCGCTTAGAAGCCGATGGTGATGCCGGTGACGAAGCCGGTGCCCTCGATGGAGCGGCCGTCGGCCATGTCCCGCTCGGCCGTGAAGACCGAGGTCTTGGACGCGACGCCCGGTGCCAGCGTGTAGGACATGGAGAGCATGGTCGCGGCCTGCTCGCCGCCGTCATCCCACTCGGTCGCCAAGTGGCTGAGGCTTACCGCCATCGGGCCGTCCGTGTATTTGACGCCCGTGCCCCAGGTGTCCCAGTTCTTGGACTCGTCCGCCACCTGCACATCCAGCACGATGTCGTTGGCCGGGTTGTTCTGGGTGTTCTCGGAGATGCCGGGAGTGCCGGCTTGGTTGCCGGCTGTATCGGGGTCAACGTCCGTGCAGGCACCTGGGCAGCCATCGCCATCGTGATCCCAGGCAGCAACCCCCCGCACGACCCTGTTCTTTCTCTCGAACATGTAGGCCCCGCCGTCCATCGTCGCATAGGCGACGGTGAAGGTGAACGCGCCCATGCCGACCTGAAGACCGGCATTCGAGAACGTCCGGTCGTCAGCCATGGCTGCCATGTCGATCTGCTGCGGCGACATACGGTTTCCCGCTGCCAGCGCCCTGGGCGCCAAGGAGGTGAGGTCGCCACCCTGTTCCTTCGCCTCCTCGAAATTGTCCAGATCCGCTTGGTCGGCGACGCGCTGGGTTTCGGTGTAGGTACTGTCCGTCACCGTGACGGTGCCGTCCGCGTTTTGCGTCCGCGTCATGCCGTCGAAGACCGTCTTTGTCGCCCCGACCTGGCTGGCCTGGTAGTGGCCGACCGAGAACGCGACGCTGAGGCCGTCACCGAACTCGCCCTTGTAGTTGGCACCGACCGCAAAGGCGTCCTTCATGTTGTCGTTCAGGGCGGTGTTGCTTCCTTCCTGCCCGGTGTCCGGGATGTAGGAGCCGCCGAGCTGCACACCGCTCATGCGCGGCGTGAAATACATGATCTGGTTCTTGTCGCCATGGCCGTGGCCGTAGGTGCCGAAGCCGTTGTGGCTGCATCCGGCGAGACCGCCGACCCACTTGTGGGTGTCGCCGCAGTTCAGGCTGATGCCGACATCCATGGCCCCGTAGTGCATGAGCGTGGAGGCCGGGTCCTCGGCACCGAGCGTGATCTGGCCGAAGGAGCCGCCGACCGTGAGCTGCGATTCGTCGATGACGCTGGTGCTCTGCTTGTCGTCTTTCGATGGGTCGATCTGGCTGTTGTTGCCCTCAAGCTCGACCTTGACGGAGAAGGTCAGGCCGTTGTCGGCTTCCAGCTTGCCCCTGAAGAAGATTTCGCTGTCCGACTGCTGGGCGACGCCGTCGTCGATCATCTTGCCGGTCTTGGGGTCGCCCGTGTCGTCCACGCTGGACATGCCGAACCACTGCTGCATGTAGCCGCCGACGCCGACGCTGAGCTTGTCAGCGGCGAGCGCGGGGCCGGCCGCCAGCGCGCCGGCGAAGGCCAGCGCGGAGGTCGCAATCAGGGAGTTTCCCATAATCCCCCTTGTGCGATTTTTTCCTTGTTTTTCAGGGTGCTGTACCGTGCCGAACATGAACATGAAACATCTGCGCTCCTTCCTCGCGATGGCGGAGGAGCGGAGCAGCGCGAGAGCCGCCCGCCGCCTGGGGCTGCCCCGCCAGAGCGTCACGCAGCATGTCGCCGCCGTGGAGAGGGCGGTCGGCCGGCGGCTGCTCGAAACGGCCTGGCCCCGCGAGCCGCGGCAGGTCGGGCGCACGCAGCTGACCGCGCACGGGCTTGCCTTCTTCCCGAAGGCGGCGCGGGCCCTGCGGGCGCATGACGCGATGTTCGGCGACCGGCCCGCGGAGCGGGACCCCGGCGACGCCCGCCTCGAGGTCCTGCGCGGCCTGCTGGAACTGGCCCTCGACGCGGCCGGGAACGGCCTGACGGAGCCGGAGCGCAAGTCCGTCGGCGCCCTGCTGCTCAACGCCGGCCTGCAAGGCGGCGGCGCCCCGGCGGCCGGGCCGCGCCGGAACAACGGGCCGGCGGAGGGTTAGAGCGGGACCCCTTCAGGGCGGAACGGAGGTCGGCGGTCCTTCGATACGCGCCCGCTGGCGCGGTCGCTACTCTGGATGAGGGGGACGCCGGCTGCAAATCCCCCTCTCCCCGCTTGCGGCGAGATACAAGGGGGCCGGCCGCCAGGCCGGCAGGCGAAGCCCGGCAACCGTCCACGCGCGCCGCGAGGCCCTCCCCCAACCCCTCCCGCCGGGCGGGAGGGGAGAAAAGCCGGCCGCCCCCCGCCCGGCTTCGCCCTGATGGCCGAACCGGACAGCATTGGAACAAGTCCGGGCATGACGGTATGGGGGGCGGGCATGACGATTGGTATTACTTGTAGGGATCGGCGGCGTCGCGCAAGCCGTCGCCGAGGAAGTTGAAGGCCAGCACCGTCACCACGACCGGCACAACCGGCAGCATCAGCCAGGGATAGAGCACCACGACATTCATGTTCTGCGCCTCCGCCAGCAGCACGCCCCAGCTCGTGACCGGCGGGCGGAGGCCGAGCCCCAGATAGCTGAGCGCTGTCTCGCCGAGGATCATGCTCGGGATCGAGAGCGTGGCCGAGGCGATCAGGTGGCTCGCAAAGCCCGGCAGCAGGTGGCGTCCGATAATGCGCCCCGAACTCGCGCCCATGAGCTGAGCGGCAGTGCAGAAATCCTCCTCCCTGAGCGCCAGCAGCTTGGAGCGTACCGCGCGCGCGAGACCGGTCCAGTCGAGCAGGCCCAGAATGATCGTGATGCCGAAAAAGACCAGCACCGGCGACCATGTGACCGGCAGGGCGGCCGATAGCGCCATCCAGAGCGGCAGCTCCGGGAAGGAGCGCACGATCTCGATGATCCGCTGCGAGAGGCTGTCCACCCAGCCGCCGTAATAGCCTGCAAGGCCGCCGATGACGATGCCGAGCGCGAAGGAGATCATGATCCCGAAAAGGCCTACGGTCAGCGAGATGCGCGCACCGTAGACAATGCGCGACAGCACATCGCGCCCGAGCCGGTCCGTGCCCAGCAGGAACAGCGTCGCGCCCTCCCGGTCGGCCGCACAGACCAGGTGCAGGTCCGCCTCGAACAGGCCCCAGAAGCGGTAGCCGTCGCCGCGGCAGAAGAAGCGCAGCCGATAGACCTGCTTCGGGTCTTCGACATAGACGCGCTTCAGTTGCGCGAGGTCGAGAGTGCGGGTGTAGCCATAGACGAACGGCCCGACGAACTCTCCTTCGTGGAAGAGATGCACCGTCTGCGGCGGCGCGTGTATGTGGTGGATGTGCCGGCTGTGCAGGTTGTAGGGCGCAAGGAACTCGGAGATGAGGACCGAGGCGTAGAGCAGGAGCAGGACAATGCCGGAGGCAACGGCAAGCTTGTGGCGCTTCAGCTTCCACCACATCAGCTGCCATTGCGTCGCCAGGTAGTAGCGCTCCTGCTCGGGTGTCAGCGCCTCGACGGCGTGCGGGTCCCAGGGCGCGGTATCGACGAAATGTTCGGGCCGGTCGTTCATCGCTGGGCGCGGCCCCCCAGCCGGATGCGCGGGTCGAGCAGGGCGAGCGCCAGGTCGGAAAGCAGCATGCCGACGATGGTGAGCACCGACAGGAACATCAGGAAGGAGCCGGCGAGATACATGTCCTGGCTGCGCAGCGCCTCGATCAGCATCGGCCCGGTGGTCGGCAGGCTCATCACCATGGATACGATCGCGGAGCCGGACACGATCTGCGGCAGCATGTTGCCGATATCGGCCACGAACGGGTTGAGCGACATCCGCACCGGGTATTTCAGCAGCAGGCGGAGGTTGGGCAGGCCCTTGGCGCGGCCGGTCACGACATACTGCTTCTGCAACTCGTCCAGCAGGTTGGCGCGCAGCCGGCGGATCATGCCGGCCGTCCCCGCGGTGCCGATTACCACCACCGGCACGATCAGGTGCTCGGCTATCGAGACCGTTTTCGCCCAGGACATGGGCTGATCGACATATTGCGGGTCCATCATCCCGCCGATGGAGATGCCGAACTCGATCCGCAGGAAGTACATGAGCACGAGCGCGAGGAGGAAATTGGGCGTAGCGAGGCCGAGAAAGCC
>JAJECZ010000281.1 GCA_022821735.1 Alphaproteobacteria bacterium
CGCCTCGCTCATCTTGTGGAAAATCACGTCGCGCAGGATACCGGCCACATTCACGACCCCGTCGATGCGCCCGAAGGTCTCCACCGCCTGGGCCACCATCCGGCCCGCCGCCTCGTAGTCGGCCACGCTGTCGCCGTTGACGACCGCTTCGCCGCCAGCCTCCCCGATCATGGCGGCGGTCTCCTGCGCCGGGGTCGCATCCGCCCCCGCGCCGCCGACATCGCCGCCGAGGTCGTTCACGACCACCTGCGCGCCTTCCCTGGCCGCCAGAACCGCTACCTCGCGCCCGATGCCGCGGCCCGCCCCCGTCACCAGAACCACCTTGCCTTCCAATACGCCCTCGGACATATGTCCCAGCCCTTCCTTGCTTCGTAAGTGAGACCGGGCAGTCATAGCCCGTCCGGCGCTCCGCTAAAACCGGCGCAGCAGCCTTTCGATATAGTCGCGCTCCGGTGGCGGGCGGGTTTCGTCGCCGACGCGCCGGCGCAATTCGTCACGGATATGGCGAGCGCGCTGGAAACTGTCCTCCCCGGGCAGGACGACATCGCTGCCGTCCGGCATGAAGCCACCGTCGCGCCGGCCGAGCGGGTCGAAGTCCGACTGCCCGCCGGCAATGCCGCCCGGCCCGCCGCCCTCGCGGGCAAAATCCCGAAGCATTTCATCGCCCGCCTTCTGGAGGTCGCGCAAGGCCTGTCCCTGGGCTTCGAGCGCCTCGCCATGCTTGCCCGACCGCAGCGCGCCCAAGGCATCGCGCATCGACCGGTCCGCCCGGCCCAGTTCCTCGGACACACGGCCCGCACCCGCCCCCAGACTCCGCATATAGTTTCCGAGGCGCCGGCGCAGCCCTTCCTGCGCCTGCTGCAGGTCCGGATAACCGCTCTCCGCACCCGGCCGGCTGCCCTGCGGCCCCCGGCGCGATTCTCCCGGCGGCGGGCGTCCGCGCCTGAAAGTGCGGTCGAGCAGGCGCTGCTGGTCCCGTCCCAGCTCCCTCAACTCCTTGAATTTCTTCAACATTTCAGTCTGGCGCTCAGCCTGGCCCTCGCCCATGCGCGCCAGGCGGATGTTCTCCAATATGTTCTGGAGTTGCGAAAGCAACTCCCTCGCCTCGTCGCGCGCGCCTGCTTCCCAAAGCCGGCGGATCCGCTCGACCATCTGCTGCAAACCCTCACGGTCGACCAGGCGGTCCTGCCCCTGCCCCTCGGGGCCCCGCCCGGCATTGTCGCCGGACTCCCCCGCCCTCTGGGCGAGTTCCCTCAACAGCCGGTCGATCGACCGGCGCAACTCATCGAAAAGCCTGTCGATCTCCTCTGCTGACGCACCTTTCTCGAGCGCGCGCATGATGGCTTCCTGGGATGCGCGGAGCTCCCGGTCCGCAAGCGCCAGACCGCCTTCCTCCAGCCGGAGCGCCGTTTTCCAGAGCAGGCTCCGCACGGTCGCCAGAGCGGGCTCGGCCCGCTCCGCCCGGCGGAGCCTGGCGGCCGCCACGGCGAGGGCTACCGTCACGGCCGGGTCTCCGTCGTAGAGTTCCGTGCCCGCGGCAATCCCGTCCAGCCTTTCCGCAGTGCCGTCCCTGCCGTCCCAGCGCAACGTCTTGCGCTCCTCGACGATCGCCCGCGCCACGGGATGCTCGAACGGCCGTTCCGGCAGCACGAACAGGAGCGGGGGGCCTTCCCCCTCCTGTCCGGCTCCGTCCACGGCGACCACCTGCAGGATCACTTCGCGGCCGGCCCAGATATGCGCGGTGAGATCGAAATAGGCGTTCCCCCGAGGCGCCTCCGGTTCGCCCAGCACCGGCAGGGGCAGGACCAGAGGCTCGGCAGCCGGCTCATCGACCAGGGCCGTTTCGAGGCGCATTGCCGCAACCCCGTAATCGTCGCTGCCGCCGTAGTCGATGCGGAAAGCGTGACGTTGAGTCGCCCGGGGCGGCATGTCGAACCGCGCGTGAGGCGGACTGTCGGGTATCACCGTGGCCGGCCAGCCGGCCAGCTCGCGGTCATCCACCATCACCGCTATGCGCCCTCCCATGCGGATCGGCGCGCCTCCTTCCGCCACGCCGCCCGAGCTCTCCAGAACAGTGCGGTCAGGTCCCGCGACGAGCATGGCGGCGCCGCCAACGCCGGCGACACGGGCATGGACGGTGCTTCCTTCCGGGACCTCGAAACTTGTTTCCCCGCCTCCGGCGAACAGGGTCGGCCGCCCGGTATAGGCGGGCGGCTCGATCCACATATCGACGGTGACCGGCGCCGGACTCGCGGCGGCGAAGGACGGCGCGAGCGCGCGCGCAAGCCGGTCCCCGGCGTCGCCGCCGACCATGCCGAGCGCCGTCGCCAGGCAAACCAGCGTCAGGATGCGCAGCGCCCAGGGGTCGCGCGACGGCATCACGCCGGCCGGCCAGCCGGCCCGCAGGCGGCGAATCTGGCCCGCGATCCGCGCCAGGTGCACACCCCAGAGGGCCTGACCCGCCGATCCGGTCGTCGCCGGGCGGTCCTCGAGGCTCGTCAGCGGGCGGTGCCGCAGGCCGCTGGCCCGTTCCACCTGGCGGTCGGCGGCTTCCGCCGGCGGCAGCCGGAACCGGTGCCAGGCCCGCCAGACCGTCCAGCCGAGCGCGGCGGCCAGCGCCACAAGCACTGTCGAATGGGTCCAGCCGCCCAGCCGCGGCAGCGCGTCGCTGAGCGCCAGCAGCAGGAAACTCCCGAGTATGATCTGGCCCGGCCAGAACGCGGACCAGAGCGCCTGGCCGAGCAACGCCATGCGCGCCTGCCAGCGCACCCGGGCGATGCGTCGGCGGACGTTCATCCCTGTCCGCCCGGACCGGAGAGCCAGTCCGGCAGGCGTTCCAGCGCCAGGCTTTCCTCGAAGGTCGGGCGGGCGCGAACGACGTCGAATCCGTTGCCGCGCACGAGGACTTCAGGCACGAGCGGGCGCCCGTTATAGGTGGAGGACATGACGGCGCCGTAGGCTCCGGCCTCGCAGAACGCGATCAGGTCTCCGGCCTCCAGCGGCGGCAGCAGACGCCGGTCGGCGAACTTGTCCGTCGTTTCGCAGACCGGCCCGACCACATCGGCCGGCCGGTAATCGGCTCCTGCCGGCGGAGCGTCCAGCGGCAGGATATCGTGCCAGGCCCCGTACATCATCGGGCGGACCAGATCGTTCATGCCGGCATCGACAATAACGAATCGGCGCGCCGGTGTCTCCTTGACCGCGACAACGCTGGCCAGCAACAGGCCGGCCGGCCCGACCAGCCGCCGCCCCGGCTCGACGACGATCTCGCATCCGAGCCCGCCGACCTCCTCCTGGACGACCCTTGCATATCCGGCGAGCGGCAACGGTATCTCGTCGCGGTAGCGGATGCCGAACCCGCCGCCGAGATCGAGGCGTCGAATACGGGCGCCGTCGGCCCGCAGGGTGCGGACAAGCTCCGCGACGCGGCGGAACGCGCGGCGGTACGGCTCCAGGTCGCCCAGCTGCGAGCCGATATGAACAGCAATCCCGTCCATCGACAGGCCCGGAAGGCCCGCGGCTTCGCGGAACAGGGCCGGCGCCTCGGTCCAGGCGACGCCGAACTTGTCCGTCTTTCGCCCGGTGCTGATCTGGTCCAGCGTGCCGGCATCGACATCGGGATTGATCCGCACCGCGACGGACGCGGTCCGGCCGAGCCCGGCCGCGATGCGCGAGAGGCTGCGGACCTCGGGCACGCTCTCGACATTGATCTGGAGTATGCCGTCCCGGAGCGCGGCCTCGATCTCGGCGTCGGTCTTGCCGACGCCGGAAAAGACGATCTTCTCCGGCGCGATGCCGGCCGCAAGCGCGCGCCGCAACTCCCCTTCCGACACGACGTCCGCGCCCGCGCCCAGTCCGGCCAGCAGGCGCAGCACCGCCAGGTTGCCGTTCGCCTTCATCGCATAGCAGATGCGCGCCGGCGCCAGCACCGTCTCGAACTCGCGGTAGGCGGCCTCGATGGCGTCGGCGGAATAAACATAGGCGGGCGTGCCGACCTCGGCAGCAATGTCCGCCAGCGGGACCTGCCCCGCCGACAGGCTGCCGTCGATATAGTCGAACGGCCTCATCTGGTCGGATAGGTCCTCGGATAGGACGTCTCCGACCTCGACTCCGGCGGGTGTTCGAGGTCGCTCTTGCGCCCGCAGGCAGCCAGGCCGGCGGCAAGCGCGGCGAACAACAGGATCCATCTTGCGGTCTTCACAGGAAACGCTCCCGCGCGGCCGCTGCAGCGCGGCGCACATTCTCCGGCGCGGTGCCGCCATAGCTGGTCCGCGCCGCAATCGACCTC
>JAJECZ010000125.1 GCA_022821735.1 Alphaproteobacteria bacterium
GCGGCGGAAAGCGCAGCCGCCGCGCTCGGCCAGGACTGCGGAGACCGTTTCCGCTTCCGCCGCGCGCGGTTTTCCGAAATGGAAGGGATCGCGGTCGACGAAGCCTTCGCACCGGCAGACGGCATCGCCTTCGATCTCGGCGTGTCCTCCGCTCAGCTCGACGAGCCGGCGAGAGGCTTTTCTTTCGCGCCCGGCCCGTTGGACATGCGAATGAGCGGCGAGGGGCCGAGCGCGGCCGATCTGGTCGCCAGCCTCGACGAAGGCCGCCTGGCGGACCTCATCCGCCGCTATGGCGAGGAGCCGCGCGCGCGCCGGGTAGCGCGCGCGATCGCCGCTGCGCGCTGCGAGGAACCGATCCGCACGACGGACCGTCTTGCTGCAATCGTCGCGCGCGCGGTGCCTGCGGACGGACGAATTCACCCGGCGACGCGGACCTTCCAGGCCCTCCGCATCGCCGTGAACGACGAGCTCGGCGAACTCGACCGCGGCCTGGCGGCCGCCGAGAGGCTGCTTGCGCCGGGCGGACGCCTCGCCGTGGTTTCGTTCCATTCGCTGGAGGACCGTGCGGTCAAGCGCTTCCTGCGCGAACGCAGCGGCAACTCGCCGGGGGAATCGCGCCATCGGCCGCCGAAGCTGCCGGCACAGCGGGTTTCCTTCCGGCTGCTGCATCGCCGCGCAACCCGCCCCGGTGCGGCCGAGGTCGCCGCCAATCCCCGCGCGAGGTCGGCCCGGCTGCGCGCCGCCGAGAGGATCGCGGCATGAGCGCGCGGACGACATTCTTCTGGTGCATCGGCGCGGCGGCAATGGCGGCCGGGCTCTTTGCGGTCGGCGATCATGTCCGCGACCGCAAGGACCGGCTTGCCGAACTCAACCGCCTGGTCCTCGCCGAACGCGAGCGTATCCAGGTATTGCGCAGCGAGCTCGCCTTCCTCACGCAACCGCAAACCCTCGAATTCCAGAATGCGCGCGCCCTGGGACTGGTCCCCATCGAGGCGGATCAGCTTCACCGGTCGAGTTTCCTCCCGGCTCGGCCGGCCAGCGCTCCCGAGCCGCCCCGAACCGGGGTGCGCGCCGGGCGGGACGACGATCCCAACTCCGGACTCCCGACGGAGCCGTCGTCCCGCCTGTCCCTTGCCCTGGAGACCGGAGGCCGGCAATGAAACCGCATCGTTCGGCGTCGCCGGCCCTGGCGCTGGCCCGTACCCGCCTGGCGTTCGGCGTTCTCGCATTCTCCGTGAGCCTCGTCGTGCTGACGGTCAAGCTCGTCGATCTCGGCACGCTCACCCGGGACCGTCCGCCGCCCACCGAAAAGGCGGTCTCCGAACATCCTGTGGAACGCGGCGACATCGTGGACCGCAACGGGCGGCTGCTTGCCACCAGCGTCGTCTCGCGGGCGCTCGTCGCCTGGCCGCCGCAGATCGACGACGTCGAGGCGGCGGCCGAGCAGCTTTCCGGCGCGCTGCCATGGCTCAGCTTCGAAGAGGCGCGCCAACGGTTGTCGCTGAAACAGAAATTCGTCTTCGTCGCGCGCCGCCTTACCCCGCGGGACCAGAAAGCGGTCCTTGACCTCGGCCTGCCGGGTATCGGCCTCGAGTCCGAGGACCTGCGCATCTATCCGCACGGACAGCTGACCGCGCACGTGGTAGGACGCACCAAGCCGAGCGATGGCGGCCCGGTCGGCAATGCCGGTGCGGAGCGGCGGTTCAACGCCATCCTTTCCGACCCGACGCAGAGCGTGCAGCTCTCGATCGATATCCGCGTCCAGCACGTTCTTCGCGAGGAACTGGCGCGGGCGGTGGAGCATTTCTCCGCCATCGGCGGGGCCGGCCTTGCGACCGACATCCGGACCGGCGAAGTCCTGGCAATGGTCTCATTGCCCGATTTCGACCCCAATCGGCAGGCAAAGACAGGTGAAGAGTATGCCAACCGCGCTTCGCTTCTGGTTGCTGAGATGGGATCGACATTCAAGCTTCTCACCCTTGCCACAGCCCTCGACCGGGGTGTTTCACGCCTGACGAGCCGCTTCGATGCAAGCGCGCCTATCAAGGCGTTCGGGCACAGGATCGGCGACTATCGGGGGCAGAACCGGGTGCTTTCGGCCGCCGAGGTCGTTGTCCACTCGTCCAATATCGGCGCTGCGCGGATGGCCGAGAAGATCGGCGCGGAGACCTTCAAGGAGGTTCTCGACGGACTGGGCCTCCTGAGCCGCCCGGCGCTGGAACTGCCGGAAGTCGGCCACCCCATAGTGCCGCGACCCTGGCGTCCCCTGACGACGATGACGGTCGGCTTCGGCCACGGCCTTTCCGTCAGCCCGCTCCAGACCGCATCGGCCATTGGCGCGCTCGCGAATGACGGGGTGGCGGTGCCGGTCACGCTCCTTAGGCGGAGCAACCCGGCACCGGCCCGCAGGGTCTTTTCTTCCGAAACCTCCGACAAGATGCGCTGGATGATGCGTCAGGTCGTGCTCCGGGGCAGCGGATCGAGGGCGGACAACGACGCTTATCCGGTCGGCGGCAAGACCGGTACGGCCGAGAAGGTGGTGAACGGCCGCTATGACCGGAACAAGCGGCTTAGTTCCTTCGTCGGCGTCTTCCCGATCGGCAATCCCCGCTACGCCATCTTTGTCATGCTCGACGAGCCGAAGGCCCTCAAGGAGACCTACGGCTTTGCGACCGCCGCCTGGAATGCCGTTCCGGTGGCCGGAGCGGTGATTCCGCGAATCGGATCGATGCTGGGCGTGCCGGTGGCGGGCCCGGACTCAGACGCATGGATGCGGCGGATCGTTCCCGACAGGCTTCTGGACCGGCTCTTCAAGGACGAGGAGGCGTAATGTCGGCGGCCGGATGCCGGATCGATCTCGATGCGCTCGGCATTTGCGGCCTGACTGCCGATTCTCGGGAAGTCCGGCCGGGATATCTGTTCATGGCGGTGCCGGGCGCGCGGGCGGATGGGCGCTCTTTCATTGCGGACGCGCTCGCAAGGGGTGCGACGGCGATACTCGCGCCGACCGGCACGGCGACAGGCCCGCTCCCGGCAGGCGTCCAGGTCATCCTCGACGACATTCCGCGCCGGCGGTTCGCGCGGCTGGCGGCCGGGTTCTTCGGCGCCCAGCCGGCAAGGGTCGCCGGCGTTACCGGCACGAGCGGCAAGACGTCGGTGGTGGACTTTATCCGGCAGTTGTGGCGTCTGCTCGGCCTGCCGGCGGCCAGTCTCGGCACTCTCGGAATCGTCGCCCCCGGTTGCTGCCGCACCGGTGCGCTCACGACGCCCGACCCCGTACAGCTGCACCGCGAGCTGGCCCGGCTGGCCGAAGACGGCATCGACCATGTCGCGGTGGAGGCATCCAGCCACGGACTGGACCAGTACCGCCTCGACGGCGTGAAGGTCTCGACCGGCGTGTTCACCAACCTTTCGCGCGACCATCTCGATTACCACCCCGACCTCGAGAGCTATCTCGACGCCAAGCTTGGCCTGTTCCGCAGGGTCATGGCGCCGGGCGGGCTTGCCGTCGTCAATGCGGACGACCCTGCCGGCGCCGCAGCCGGCGAGGCGGCCCGCGCCGCCGGACACGATGTGTGGCGCTTCGGGCGAAACGGGGCTGGGCTGGAGATTCAGGTCGAAGGCACAGAGCCCGCCGGAGGCGCGCAGATGGTGGCGTTCCGGTTTCTCGGACGGCGCCATCGTGTCCGGATGCCCTTCATCGGCGCGTTCCAGGCCGCAAATGCACTCGCGGCCCTGGGCGCGGTGGCCGGGGAACGCGACGACCCCCATTCCGCAGTCGCCTGCCTGGAGGGCCTCCACGGCGTCCGCGGCCGGCTCGAACTGGCGGCGCGCGCGCCTTCGGGCGCACCGATCTATGTCGATTACGCCCACAAGCCGGGCGCGCTCGCTGCGGTGCTGGAAGCGCTCCGGCCGTCGGTGGGCGGACGCCTCGTCCTGGCGTTCGGAGCCGGCGGCGACCGCGATGCGGGCAAACGGCGGGAAATGGGCGCCGTGGCCGGCCGGCTGGCCGACCGGGTGATTGTCACCGACGACAACCCGCGTACCGAGGACCCGGCGGTGATCCGGGCCGCGATACTCGCCGGCTGTCCCGGCGCGTCGGAAATCGGCGACCGCGAGGCTGCGATAGCGGCCGGCATGGAGGGGCTGGGCCCCGACGACGCGCTGCTGATCGCCGGAAAGGGTCACGAAACGGGCCAGACCGTCGGCCCCGAGGTGCGCCCCTTCGACGATCGGGCCGTCGCCCGGCAACTGGCGGGGCAGGCGGCATGACGCTCTGGACCGCGGGGGAAGCTGCGGCCGCCACCGGGGGTGCGCCGCGTGGGCGCTGGGAAGCGTCGGGCGTCGCCATCGACAGCCGGACGATCGCCGCCGGGGACCTGTTCGTTGCGGTGGCCGGGCAGAACCATGACGGGCATTGCTTCGTCGGCCAGGCGCTGGCCGGCGGGGCAGCCGCGGCGATGGTCAGTCGCGATTGCGGCGCCGACGTGCCGTCGCTCCATGTACCGGACACATGCGCGGGCCTCTATGCGCTCGCCCGCGCCGCCCGCTCGCGGTCGACGGCGCGCATCGCGGCCGTCACCGGCAGCGTCGGCAAGACGGGCTGCAAGGAGCTGCTGTTCCGGCTGCTCTCGCGCGCCCGCCCGACAGAAGCCAGCCAGGGCAATCTCAACAA
>JAJECZ010000100.1 GCA_022821735.1 Alphaproteobacteria bacterium
CCCGTCGGGATAGGTGACGCGGACCGGCCGCTGCCGCCGCGCCCGGAGCGCGCGGACCAGCCGCCAGGCGACCAGCGCGGCTATCGCCATGCCGGTCATGGCGCTCATCCGCGCCTCGACGCCCTGCACCCATTCGACACCCTCGCGTCCGGGGAAGCGGATGCCTTCCAGCATGGCACGAACCCAGCCGGAGTCCGCCGCCGCCAGGGCCAGCACGTCCCGCCCGCCGACCGCAAAGCCCGCCAGCGCCAGCGCCGGCAGCAGCAGCGCGGCCGCGAAGAGGAACGGCAGGGCGCTTCGGTACCAGGGCTGGAGCCTCAGCCAGAAATGGATGCCGATACAGCCATGCGTCCAAGCGGCAGCCATGAGCGCGATCTGTTGCCAGGGATCGCTCCATGTCGCCCAGAGCACGAAGGGATAGCTCGGGTCCATGCCGAAGCGCAGCGAGAGCCCGAGCGTGCCCAGCATGTGCAGGCAGAGCAGGAACGGGACCGCGAGGCCCAGAAGCTGCTGCGCCGCCTCCCAGACCGGCATTCTGAGGTCGCGCTTGCGGAAAAGCCGCGCCACCGAGAGCGCGCCGTGGACCGCGAAGCTGCCGACCAGCAGCACCGTGCCGGGCGGGCTGCGCCAGACGGCGGAAAACACGCGCCGCCCGTCCTCCATCGCCTCCACCGAGGCGAGGCCGAACGTATGGTTCAGCAGGTGCCCGGCGACATAGGCGAACAGGACGACGCCGCTCCACAGCCGGAGCTGCTGGATCACGCGGCCGCGCATGGGTTCCCGAAGCCCGCGGCGGCGGCGGGCAGGCCGGCGAGCGAATCCGCCGGCCGCGCGCCCATCTGCTGGATGATCCGGGCGGCGGCGAGGCCGCCCAGCCAGGCGCACTCGGCCAGCGGGCGGGGCCGGGTATAGGCATGCAGGAAACCCGCCGCGTAAAGGTCTCCCGCCCCGGTCGTGTCCACGAGCCGTTCGACGCGGGCAGCCGGCACCTCGTGCCGCTCGCTGCCGGAGACGATCAGCGAGCCTTCCGCGCTGCGCGTGAGCGCCGCCGTCTCCACCTTCCCCGCCACGGCTTCGGCCGCGTCCCGGAGACCGGCCGCTCCCGTGAGGGAAACGATCTCCTCCTCATTCGCGAACAGTATGTCCACCCGCTTGGCGATCAGTTCGAGGAAGGTCTCCCGGTGGCGCGCGACGCAGAACGGGTCGGAGAGGGTGAGCGCGACCTTGCGCCCGGCGGCGCGGGCGGCGTCCGCCAGCTTCACCATCGCCGCCTTGGCCTCGGGCGCATCCCACAGATAGCCCTCGAGATAGGTGACCGCCGCCCTTGCCGCCGCCGCCTCGTCGATGTCCGCCGGTTCGATCTCCGCGGCGGCGCCGAGCATGGTGAGCATGCTGCGCTCGGCGTCGGGCGTGACGAAGACGAGGCAGCGCCCGGTCGCGGCGCCCGAGGCCGCGGCCGGCGTGTCGAACCGCACGCCCGCCTCGCGGATGTCGCGGCGGAAAGCATCGCCGGCATCGTCGTTCCGCACCCGCCCGATATAACCGGTCCTGGCCCCGAGGGAGGCGAGGCCGGCGGCGGTGTTGCCCGCCGAGCCTCCCGACGCCTCGGCCGCGGGCTCGACCTTCGCGTGAAGCGCGGCCGCCTTCGGCTCGTCGACCAGGGTCATGACTCCCTTTTCGATGCCGTTTTCGGCCAGCCAGACATCTTCCACGTGGACAAGCACATCCAGCATGGCGTTGCCGACGGCGAGTACATCGAGCGCGGCGTCTTGCATGGGAACTCCGGGGACCGGGAAACCGGCAGAGTATAAACCCGGATTTCCCACCGGTGCTGCAGCGTCCGTCCGAGCCGAGTTCGGGAGACCGCCGCTTCAGCCGCGCAGGAGTTCCGACACACATCCGTCCAGAAACTGCATGAAATCACTGTCCTTGCGGCTCGGCGTCGCGGCGCAGTGGCCCCAGTCGGAGGCGTAGGGCCGAAGCTCGGCGTTCGGCATGTGCTGGACTTCGACGGCGTTGTCTTCGGGAGGAAAATAGAGATCCGTGGTGCAAGGAACGAGTATCGCGCGGGCCCGTATGGCTCGCAGCGCTCGTTCGAAGTCGCCGCGATAATGCCCGTTGGCGCTGATGTCGCCCATTTGCCAGGTCCGAAGCTTGGCCAGCAGGTCGTTCGCATCCCACGCAAGATGGTCCCGCTCCCAGTCGAGCAGCAGTTCCTCGAAGGTCTCGAAGCCGAGCTCGCGGTGGAGACGCTCACGATAGAAAGCCTGCGAGAACGCCCAACCCGCATAGACCCGCCCGAACGCCCGCAGGCCCGCCTCGGGCGGCGTCCGGTAGTCGCCCTCCGCAAACGCGCTGTCGGCCAGAAGCGCCGCCTTCACCCCCTCGAGAAACACTTTGTTGTGCTGCGAGGTCCGTGCCGAGGCGCAGAAGGGCAGGATGGCTGCGACCATGTCCGGGAACTGCGCGCCCCACTGATAGGACTGGCAGCCCGCCATCGACCAACCGAGCACAAGGGCAAGGCGTTTCACGCCGAGCACTTCGGTGAGCAGCCGATGCTGGCAGCGGACATTGTCATAGAGCGTGACGGCAGGGAAACGCGGGCCGTCGAACGGCGGCGGAGTGTTGCTCGGCGAGGAGGACAGGCCGTTGCCGAACATGTCGATAGAAACGATGAAGTGGCACGCCGGATCGAGCGAGGGCACCCTGCGGATATAGGCCTCGTTGCGCTTGTGCGTGCCCGTATAGAAGGTGGGCATAAGAATCGCGTTGCCGCCGTCCGCATTGAGCGAGCCCCAGGTCCTGTAGGCCAGCTGCGCATTCGGGAGCCTGGCTCCCGACTGGAGCGTCACCTCGCCGAGATCGAATATTTCGTGACCGGGTGCCAACTCGAGAGAACCCCGCATTCGGCCGGGCGCAACCGACCGGCTAGTAAAGCCGCAAATACTCCTCGACCTCCCAGTCGGTCACCGCCTGGTGGTAGCGCTCCCACTCGTCGGTCTTGTAGCGCAGCCATGAAGCCAGCATTGCCGGACCGAGCACCTGGGCCGCCAGGGGATCGCTGCTGAGCATTTCGATCGCCTCGAGCAGGTTTCTCGGCAGGCGCTCGCCGCCGGCGGCGCCGATTTCCTCGTCGGTGAGCCCGTAGAGATCCTTGTTCAGCGGCGGTCCCGGTTCGATACCCTCGACTACGCCCGCCACAGTCGCCGCGGTGGTCATCGCCAGCGACAGGTAGGGGTTCATGCACATGTCCGCGGCGCGGTTCTCGATGCAGAACCGGTTTTGCGGCAGGCGCAGCATGCAGGAGCGGTTGTTGTCGCCATAGGTCATGTGCGTCGGCGCCCAGGTCACGGTGCCGCCCTCGAACCCTCCGACCCGGGGCACCAGCCCGTTGTAGGAATTGACCGTCGGGCAGGCGATGGCCGTAAGCGCCCCGCCGTGCCGCAGCAGGCCGCCGACGGCATTGTAGGCAGCGGCGTCCCAACCGCCGCCCGGGGCTTCGAAGAGGTTCTCGCCCGGAGCGTCGACGCACTGCATCGAGTAGTTGATATGCGCACCCGAGCGCCAGTCGCCGACGGTGGGTTTGGGCATGAAGGTGATGAACAGGCCGTGCTTCTTGGCGACCTCCTTCAGCAGCACGCGCAGGAATACCATCCGGTCCGCCATCCCGAGCATGTCCGTGTAACCGAAATCGAGCTCGAACTGCGAATATGCGCCCTCGGCGACCACGTCTTTCAGCCCCCAGCCGAGCTCATCGAGAATGTCAACAAGCGCCCCGAGAAACCCCATCGAATCGATGGAGAATTCGACGTCGTAACCGAACGCCTGGCGCCTCGGGCGCACGCCCTCGCCAGCGGGCGGGTCGTCGTCGAACGCCTTGACGAGCCGCCCGTCGCGCCAGCGCATGGCGATAAACTCCGGCTCGATGCCGGCGAAGCCCGCAAATCCCTTGTCCGCGGCATCCGTGACGACGCGCCTGAGCGCCTGGCGGGGACACAGGTTGTACGGCCCGTCCTCCCACCACAGATCCGCGAACATCCACGCACAACTGCGGTCCCACGGGCAGACGACCAGGGTGTCGAGATCGGGGACCGGGATCTGGTCGGAATCCGCAGGCGTGAGCTCGGGCACAAACGAAATGGAATGCACGGCGAACTGCGGACCCCTGCCCATGCACAGGTTCTCGAAATCGCTGAGCGGCACTGGCTTCGTCTTCGGTATCCCGAACAGGTCGATCCAGCAGGAGAACACGTAACGGACTCCGGACTCGGCAAGTTTCTCCCGCGCCTCGCGGACGCGTTCGATATCGGGCAGTGCCCCGGTCATGTTGCTCGGTGTCGGTTTCATCGCCTGCATCCCTTGCTTCGCCATATTCCGATTCCGATAAAATAGTGATCTAATGTTTTCAATATAGCATCATATTGGCAGATTTTGCTGTTTTTTCTGCGGATCTTATATATTCTGAGACAGAACCTGAAAAATTTACAGAGCCAACCGCATTCCCTGTCCGGCAGCGTCACGAGCGGAACACATGCCTCGAGCCATGACCCAGCATCCGCCTTCCACCATCTCCGGCAATGCGGAGGAGCGCACGGGCAAGGTCCGGCCACTGTCGTCTCCGCGCGATGACCTCAACCAGCGAATCATCCGCCTGCTCCAGGCCGACGGTCGGGCGGCCTATGACGAGATCGGGCAGCAGCTGGGGGTATCGGGCGGGACAGTCCGCAACCGGGTTTCCCGGATGCGAGAGGCCGGCATGTTGCGCATCGTGGCCGTGGTCGATCCGGTCGCCGTCGACTACGAAGC
>JAJECZ010000496.1 GCA_022821735.1 Alphaproteobacteria bacterium
CGTCGAAGAGCGCGGCATAGTCGGCGGGCGCGACGGACGGCCAGGCGCCCGCCGCCTCGTCGAGCTCTGCCAGCAGCGCCGCCGCCGCTTCCCCGTCCGCGCCGCGCCAGGGGCCGGTTTCGCCGGCGAGGGCTTCCGCCGTCCCGACATGCGCCGCCAGCAGGTCCGCCAGCGGCGCCGTCCGCCGCCGGTGGAGCGTCCGCGGCGGCTCGAAGGCGCGGGCGATCCGCTCCGCCGTCTCGGCCACGCGTTTGTCCTTCGCGTCCTTCGCCTTGGCCAACAGCCCGTCCAGCCCGTTGCCGGGGCGCGGGCCGCGCAGCAGTTCGCGTTCGAGCCGGCGGACAGCCCGGCGGAAGCGCGCGGGCTCCATGCCGCATGAGGCGAGCGGGTGCTTGAGCGCGGCGAGCAGTTCGGCGGGCGCGAAATCATCCGCCGCCGCATGGGCGATGAGCCGCAGGAAGGCGCCGGCGGGCGTCCTGCCGAGCGGTATGCCGGCGCTGTCGTCCGCCAGAAGGCCCCAGCGCCCGAGCTCCACCAACACCCGCCGGGCGAGGTCGCGGTCGGGCGTCACCAGCGCGGCGCTCCTGCCGTGCTCCACCGCCTCGCGGAGCATGAGGGCGACGGCGCCCGCCTCGGCGGCCGGGTTGGCGAAGCGGGCGGTGCTCAGCCCTTCGGCACCGTCGCCGAGTTCCGGCGCGAGGCTTTGCCAGGCTTCGGTCGTCGCCGCTGGCCGCATGGCTTCCGCGACCAGCCTGCTGCGGGGCGAGGGGCGCGCCTCCGGCCAGTCCGGCACGTCGCCGCGCGCCACGCCGAGCCGGTCGAGCACTTGCTTCAATGCCCATTGCGGGTGGCCTTCTTCGACCGCCTCCCAGCCCCTGTCGTCGAGATGGCGGTCGAGGCCCGGCAGCACGACGAGGCCCCGCGGCATGGCGGCGATGCAGGCCAGCAGGTCGGCCGTTGCCGGCATGACGCCGGTCGATCCGGCGGCGATGATGCGCCCGGCCGGGGGATGCTTCCGCCAGAGCGCGATCTGCGCCGCGTAGAGCCGGTTGCGCCGGTCGATGGGGTCGAGCCGCCCCTGCTCCTCCAGGATCGTCGGCCAGTGCTCCGTGACGATGGCGAGGAAGTCCAGCGTCTCCTGCCAGTGCGCCGCGAACTCCTCCGTCACCAGCGTGTCGAGGCGGCTGAAATCGAGGCGGTTGAACTGCACCTCGTCGATCAGCCGGGCGAGCGCGCCGGCAAGCTGCAGGGCGCGGTCGGGCGGAATTTGGCGGTCGCGCTGCATGACGAGCCTCGCCAGCAGCAGGCGGCGGCCGAGCGCCGGGATCGCGGGCCTGAGGCTGAGGTCGTCGGCAAGCCCGGGCTCGGCTTCGGCGCGGATGGCGATCTCGTCGGCGTCCAGCTCTCCGAGAGAGAGGATGCGCGGCAGCAGCAGCGCCTCGCCGCCCGCCGCCTCCGCGAACGCCTCGACGAGCGCGCGCCCGGCGCGGTGCGTCGGCAGGAGCACGATGTCGTCGGCGAGCGTCGGGCTCCCGACAAGCTCACCGGCAAGTGTCTCGAGGAAGGGCGCGCCCGCGGGGATCGAAACGACATTCATGAGCCAGCAAGCATAAGCTCGGCATGGGTGAGGCGCTCGGGCGTGCCTGCATCCATCCACATATCCTCGTACACCAGCCCGAAAAGCCGCCCTTCCCGCTCCGCCCGGTCGTATGCGCGCGTGAGCCGCCACGGGCCCGCCGGGGGATCGTCGAACAGGCGCGGGGCGAGGATTTGCGCACCGGTGAAAAGGTAGGGCGCTGTTCCTGACTCCAGCCGCCGGCAAAGGCGCCCGTCGGAGGCGAGGTGGAAGTCGCCCAGTCCTTCGTAATGGATGGCCCGGTCCGTCCGGTAGAGCAGCAGCCGCGCGTCCATCCGGCGGGCATCGAAGCCCGCGGCGAGCCGCCGGAGCCATGCGGCCCCGTCCGGCCCCCATACGAGGTCGGAGTTGAGCACGAAGAAGGGCTCGCCGCCGAGCAGCGCCAGCGCATGGGCGACGCCGCCGCCGGTCTCCAGCCGCTCCGCTTCCCGGGAGATGCGGATTTCCGGCCGCGCCCGCCCGGCCAGATGGGCTTCTATTTCCTCCGCGCGGTGGTGGGTGTTGACCACGGCGCGCTCGACCCCGGCTTGCGTGAGCATGTCCAGTGCGCGGTCGATCAGCGCCCTGCCGGCCACCCGCCGGAGCGGCTTCGGCGGGCCGTCGCCGAGGCGCGAGCCGAGCCCCGCGGCCAGCACCATGGCCGTATGCGGTACGGCTCCCGTCATTCGGCAACCGGCGGGATGCGGAGGTCGGCGGCGACGTTTCCGCGGAACCACGCCGCCAGCGGCTCGAGCGCGGGATGGGCGAGGTTGCGCTCCAGCATCCGCCTGATCCGGGGCAGGTGGCGCATATAGCCGGGCTTGCCGTCGCGCCGGGCCAGGCGCATGAAGGTCCCGAGCACGCGGATATGACGTTGCGCGCCGAGAACGGCGATGTCGCGCTCCAGCTCCGCCGCACCCGGAAAGGCCGCGCGATAGCGCGCCAGAACCGCCGCACGAACGCTCTCGTCCACATCGCGCCTTGCATCCTCGATCAGCGAGGCGAGGTCATAGGCGGGCGGGCCGCCGGCGGCATCCTGGAAGTCGAGCAGGCCGCAAGCCGCTACACCGGAGCGCGCATCGAGGCGAATCAGGTTGTCCACATGGAAGTCCCGCAGCATCAGGGTCCCGGGACCCGCCAGCGCCGGCGCCAGCACCTGCCGTATCGCTGCGCGGAAACCCTCGCGGCCGGGCGTCTGGCCGATGGCGGCCGTCAGATACCAGTCCAGGAACAGCTCCGCGCCCGCGACGAACCGGTCTTCGCCGAAGGCCGGAAAACCGTCCGCGGCGTCGGGACGGCGTTGCATGGCGACCAATGCGTCGGTTGCCAGCATGTAGAGGGCGTGCTCGCTCCCGCCGTCTTCCAGCAGCCTGGTGAAGGTGTCGTCGCCGAAATCCTCCAGCAGCAGCAGCCCTTGCGCCGGGTCGGCCCGAAAGACCTGCGGCGCGGAGAGGCCGAGCCGCGTGAGATGCGCCGCGACCGCCACGAAGGGCCGCACGTCCTCTTCGGGCGGCGGCGCGTCCATCAGCATGGCGGTCTCCGCGTCCCGCCGGAGCCTGACATAGCGGCGGAAGGAGGCGTCGCCCGCCAGGGGCTCGCGCCGGGCGTCTCCCCAGCCGGCTTCCGCGAGAAACGCCGAGACCGCGCTCTCCCGGTTCACCGGCGGTCCTCGATCCGCGCCCGCCGCGCCTCGCCGCAGGCGATCTCGAAGGCGATGTCGAGCCTCCGGTCCGGAAGGAAGCCGGCCAGCCGTTCCGGCCACTCGACCAGCGCCACGCCCTCGCCGAGCGCCTGTTCCAGCCCGAGTTCCACCGCCTCCTCCGGCGCGGCGAGCCGGTAGCAGTCGAAATGCCAGACCGGCGGCGCCGGAACCTCATAGACCTGTACCAGGGTGAAGGTCGGGCTCGGCACGGTTTCGGGCTGAAGGCCGGCGTCGCGCTGGCGGCCCTGGATGAGCGCGCGCGCAAACGCCGTCTTGCCGGCGCCGATGCTGCCGATCAGCCCCACCGCGTCGCCCCGGCGCAGCGAGGCCGCGACCCGCCGGGCGAGCCGACCGGTCGCGGCAAGGTCGGGCAGATCGACAGCTTCGGGGAGCATGGCGGCGGGACTTGATCGGGCAGGATGCGGCTTCCATGATAGTGGCCGCTGCGGCGCTCTCCAATCCCGGGGCTATCGATGGAACACGAGACCGATGTGGTGATCGTCGGGGCGGGGCCGGTCGGCCTGTTCGCCGTGTTCGAACTCGGCATGCTGCGGATGCGCGCCCATGTCGTCGATTCCCTGGAGGCCATCGGAGGCCAGTGTACGGCCCTCTATCCCGAAAAGCCGATCTACGACATCCCCGGTTTCCCGAGGGTGGACGCCGGCGACCTGATTGAGCGGCTGGAGGAGCAGGCGGCGCCCTTTTCGCCCGTCTATCACCTGGACCAGCGGGTCGAGGCGCTGACGCCTCTGGACGGCGGATGGCGGGTCGAGACCGCGAAGGGGACGGTGATTCGCTGCAAGGCGGTCATCGTCGCGGCCGGCGTCGGCGCTTTCGGCCCCAACCGGCCGCCGCTCGAAGGGCTGGCCGCCTATGAAGGCCGGAGCGTCTTCTATGCCGTCCGCCGGCGCGAGGACTTCCGGGACAAGCGGGTGGTGATCGGCGGCGGCGGCGACAGCGCGGTGGACTGGGCGCTCTCGCTTTCGGAACTTGCGGCCTCCGTCGCGGTCGTCCACCGGCGCCCGAAGTTCCGCGCCGCGCCGGAGAGCGTCCAGCGCATGAAGGCGCTGGAGGCAGAAGGGAAGGTGGAGTGCGTGATTCCGTACCATCTGGACGGGCTCGAAGGCGAGGACGGCCGGCTGGAAGCGGTCAGGGTGAAAACGCTGAAAGGGGAGACGCGCCGGCTGGAAGCGGACGTGCTGCTGCCGTTCT
>JAJECZ010000315.1 GCA_022821735.1 Alphaproteobacteria bacterium
GCGCCCTGCAGCGTGCGGTAGGCGGCCTGGGCATCCAACAGCGCCAGCAGCATCCGGGTCAGGCGCGCGGGCTCCGGCGGGCTCTCGTTGCGCTCGAGGTACTGTCCGCGCAGCCAGTACCAGGCCCGCCACAGGTGCGCCCCGGAGGCTTCCGGGGCGAGATCCGGCAGGACGCCGCTGAACCAAGGGACGGCCATCTCCTCGAAGCGGATCCGCGGATCGCCGCGTGCAGCTATCCGAGCCAGGCGCGCCGTGGCGCCAGTGCCCACAACCGTCACGCGCTCGGCGTCCAGCGTCTCGACGATGCGCCGCACGGCACGGACGCAGTGGTCCACGCAAAGGCCCTCGGGATGCGCCGACCCGCCATGGCCCGGCAGATCGATGCGCGCCCAGCCGCTACCGCCGGGCGGCGCATCGGCCAGGTCGCCGGCACCGCCCAATCCGTGCAGGACGACTCCGGCGGCGCCCCCTTCTCCGTTCACGCGGTAGCGGATCGGGCCGAAGCCCGCATCGGCGTAGCGGATGGATCCGGAGTCGAGGCAAAGATCCTCGGCTGCGGCGCCCTGGTCGGGGAGCACCCGATCCAAGTGTGATTCCAGGCATGACCAGCGGTCCTCCGGAGTCGGCCCGCAATGGGCCATGACGACGTTGCCGCCCCACTCCAACTCGTCGAAGCGGTCCGTCCACCGTTTGAGGATGCTGCCCTGCCAGCGCAGGACGACCAGCGGCGCCTCGATGGGCCTGACCCGCTCGGCCCGCTCGTTCAGGAACGCCGCCCGGTAGGCGGCCTCGTAGCCCGGCCCCGCCGCCAGGTAGGCGCGGGCGGCCAGATCCATCGACGCGGCGGCGCCGAGCCGGGGCGCCACCCGGCCGTCGGCGGCCGGGCGCTGCCAAGGGAAGAACAGGGTGGCGTCGTGGGCCGCTTGCCAGGCCCGGGCGAGATGGCTTCCGTCGGCCGCCGGCCGCAGGTCGGGAAAGTAGCCGTCCATGATGCGGCCACGCTCCGCGTCGGTGAAGCTGGCCACGTTGTCGAGCACGACGCCGCGCACGGCGCCGGCATCCGCCTTGGCCCACTCGATGGCGATCTGCGCGCCGGTCGCCGAACCGTAAACGGCGACGCGATCGAGGCCGAGAGCGGCGCGCAGGGCGATCATGGCCTCCACCCAAGGCGCGAGTCCCCGGGCCCTGCCTCCGTCCGCAACGGGCTCCGACTCGCCGAACCCCGGCGTGTCGGGCGCGATCAGCGTGGCCCGGCAGGCAAGCCGGCGCATCAAGGGCGCCATGAAGGCGGAGCTGAAGGGCGAGGGATGCAGCAGGAACAGCGGCGGGCCGCTGCCGGCAACCCGGTAGTGCAGGTCGATCGGCCCGCCGCCGAGGGTCAGCCTGGCGCTGGACTGCCTGACGGCGGCGGCGTTCAATGCGCCGGCAGCCCGAGGGCGCCGGGATTGATGCGCCCTTCGGGATCCAGAAGCGTTTTGAGTTCGCTCACCAGGCGGCGCGGCGCCTCGTCCAGACCTTCCCGGTACGGATAGCGCCGGCCGATCTGCAGGTGCGCGGCACCCAACGCCTGGAACAGCGCCATGAGTTCAGCGCGCAGGCGCATGACCTCGTCCCGTGCGGCGCGGTTTTCCGGGTGGCGCTCGACCTTGCGCAGCACCTGTTCCTCCACGCTGTGCCGGTGCAGGGCATTGAGCCCGTCCGGCCAGTAGAACACCGGCTCGATCACGAAGCAGTTGGTGTCGGCGCAGGTCATCAGGGTGCCGCGCACGATCCCGTGCCGCTCCATGACGGCAGCGTTGTCCGCGAACAGCGCCTCGATGGCCTCAAAGGCCGCCACCGCGTTCGAATGGGGCAACAGCCCGTGCACCGGCAGCCAGCGCTCCCCAGCCGGGCCGATCATGGAGTTCAGGGGGCCGAACGGATGGGCCCGGGCGATCTTGGGCACGCTGTTCTCGATCTCCCGGGCGCCTTCGGCCGCGCAGATGTCCCGGATGCGCCCGACCGATTCATCCGCCGCCGATTGAGTCGCTTCCTCCACCATGAAGTGCGCGGAGAAGCCAACGTCCTTCATGAATCCCCGGCCGGCCGCCGCCACCTTGGCGCCTTCCTTCAAGCCTTCGAGCAGGCCTTCCTGCCCGGCAACCACCCGGCCGAGGGCCCGGACATCGGCGGTGAGGGATTCGCGCTTCATGCGCTGCGCCTTTAGGGTCGGATCGAAGCCGAAGCAGGCGTCCGCCAAGCGCCGCCTGGAGACCTCCGACATGGCCCGCAGCAACGGGCGGTGGGCGGCGAAGTCGAAGCTGGCGGCCGCCCGCCCGTCGCCCGCGGGCAGCAGCTTCAGCGTCGCCTCGGTCTTGATGCCCAGCGCCCCGGCGTCGCAGGTGAACAGCCCCGTCAGGTCCGGCCCGTAGTGCCGCAAAAACGGCTTCGATCGGGCCTGGACGGCGGCACCGGTCCGTAGGCGCTCGCCACTCGCCAGCACAACCTCGAAGCCGATCACCGAGTCGGCGGCCGTGCCGTGCCGGCCACTGCCCCAGAACACGCTGTTCTGCGAAAGGCTGCCGCCGACCGTGGCCTTCAGGCCCGACAGCGTGCCCCAGAACGGCGTGCGCAAGCCCAGTGGCGCCAAGACCTCGTGCAGGCAGTGCCAAGTGCAGCCCGCCTGCACGGTGACGTACATGTCCTCGGCGTTGACCTCGAGCACCTCATCCATGCGCCCCATGTCGAGGCAGAGCGTCCGCTCGCCCGGGCAGACGTAGCCACTGCTGTAGGACATCCCGCCGCCCCGCGGAGCGATGACGAGATCCTCGTCGCGGGCGAAGGCCACCGTTTCGACGACCGCCTCCGTCGAGGCCGGCCGCACCACGGCCAACACGGGATGGGAGTCGCCGGAGATGTCCTGGCCGTAAAGCTCGCGGGAAGCGGCGTCGACGCGGACCGAATCGGCCCCCAACCGTCCGGCAAGGCGTTCGAGGCTGGAATCGTCGATGCCGGTCCGTGCGCGCACACTCGCCTCCTGTGCAATCGGGCCGACCCCGGGAATTCCGCGCCCGCGGCAAGGGCCCTGCCCGATGAAAAACGAGCCCAGTATAACCCGCGAGTTGCTATTGATATAACAATATGCTTTTATGCGCCGCCAAGCCGTCGACCGGGTGCGCCGATGCCAGTCATGCAGACCTCCGACCTGACGCCGCGTCAGTACTGGCAGGAGGTCAAGTCCAACCCGAACCGGGCGCGCTTCGGCTTCGGCGAGAAGGCGGCGCTGGTCAACATCGACCTGCAGCGCGCCTACACGGACATTGACAGCTTCCCCACCGCCTACCAAACCGACCCCAACCAGATCGACTACATCAACCGGCTCGCGTCGCTGGCCCGCGCCAGGAACATGCCGGTGATCTGGACGTACGTCGCCTACATGGACAACGCCGACGACGCGGGCGTGTGGGGCACCCGCACCGACACCGAAAACTCCCTGCAGAACATCAAGGAGAACGGCGCGCGGGCGGAGCTGGACCCGCGCCTTGCGGTGGACCGCGCCCGCGACGCCGTGGTCAACAAGCGCATGGCGAGCGTGTTCCACGACAGCCTGATCGCCTCGCTCCTGGTCTGGCACAAGGTGGACACGGTGAT
>JAJECZ010000514.1 GCA_022821735.1 Alphaproteobacteria bacterium
CGAAACGGCGTCGTCGGCACCGAGTTCGTGCGCCTGCCCGGCCGTCATCAGCAGCAGGCCGGCATTGCCGTCGGCCGGATGGGTCTGGGCTGCGGCGGTCACGGTTCCGTTGCCCAGCACCGGCTCCAGCGCCTGCACGCCTTCGGCCGTGCGCTCCCGGATGCCCTCGTCGCGGGAAACGGTCTTCGCCCGCCGCTTCCCCCCGACCGCGACATCGACCATGTAGCGGCGCTGGAAGGCGCAGTCGTCGGCGAGCGCCATCCGGTATTGCTCCTGCCGGCGGAGCGCCAGTTCGTCCTGCGCCCGGCGTGAATATCCGAACCGCGCGGCAATGTTCTCGGCGGTCTGGATCATGGCCACATTGGCGTGCGGGTCCTCATTGAAGTTGTCCCACACCCAATGCTCGGTGACGCCGCGGCCCCCCGGCCCCGAGGGATCGGGATAGTAGAGCGTGGGCCCGTTGCTGACGCGGTCCGCTGCAAGCGCCAGCACCCGCCCGCCGCTGCCGAGTTCCACGGCAGAGGCGCCCGAGGCGATGACGCGCGCCGAGGTGGCGCAGGCCTGCGACAGCGTCGGCCCCGTGACCCGCTCCGCGCCGATCAGAGCGCCGACCCAGGGAGCGCCCCAGAAGCTCTTGTGCTGCGGAACCGTCGTGCCGAAATGGATGCCGTCCAGACTTTCAGGCTCGCATCCGGCTGCATCAAGGAAAGCGCCGGCGCAGGAGGCGGCGAGCCGTATCGGGTGTTCGCCGCTCAGGCTGCCCTGCCAGCGGCAGAAGGGCGTGCTCCAGTAGCCGCCGTAAGGAATATGGACTTTCTCAAACCGCATCGCCGTACCTCAGCTCAGACAGGATTGCGTTCCACCAGGCTGGCCTTCATCTCCGTGCGCGGCAGCACGCCGCGCGGAACCAGCTCGACCCTGGCCTGGACGATAAGCCTTGCGCGAAGCGCCTGCTCGATGCGCGCCGCGAGTCCGTCGCCGGCACCGCTGCCCGCTTCCACCCGGATGCGGAGCGGCGGATCGACCTTCGGGCCTTCGCCGTCCATCCGGATCAGCATCTCGCCGCTCACCTCCGGCCGGAACCCGGCGACCACATCCTTCACCGCCGACGGCCAGACATTGACCCCGCGCACGATCAGCATGTCGTCCGTGCGGCCGACGCATCTGAGCCGCGGCCCCGTCCGCCCGCACGCGCAGGGCCCCGTCTTGACCGTGACCCGGTCGCGCGTGCGGAAGCGCAGCATCGGGTTGCACTCGCGGTCGAGATGGGTGAAGACCAGCTCTCCCTCGATTTCCGGCTCATCCAGCGGAATGGCGGCGCCCGTATCCGGATCGACGATCTCCATGACCATGTAGTCCGGCACCATGAAATGGCATCCGTCCTGCACGTCGCACTCGGCGCTATGGATGGTGATGAGGTCGGCAATGCCGATGGCTTCCGTGCAGCGCGCGTTCCAGCTTTCCTCGATCTGCGCCCGTATTCCGGGAACGCCGCCGCCGGGTTCCGCACCGACCATGACCCGCCTTATGCCCAGTTCCGCCGGATCGATCCCCATCTCCTCCCGCGCGAGCTCGGCGAGGTATATGGCGTAGGACGGGGTCGTTGCGAGCACGTCGGCCTTCATCGACCGGATCGACGCGATGAGACGGTCGGATGCGCCGGTGCCGATGGGAAGCAGCGTGGCGCCGACGGCCTCGACAGCGGCGGCGACCGGCAGGCCGCCGACGAAGAACCCGATGCCGAGGCCCATCGCGAAGACGCTGTCCGGACGAAGCCCCTGCGCCCAGTAGCTGCGCGCGATGCACTCGGTCCAGCGCCGCTTGTCACGTTCGGTCAGGCCGATGAAGGACGGCGTCCCGGTCGTGCCCGAGGAAGCATGCACGCGCACGACATCCTCCATTGCGGCGGCGGCGTGGCTTCCGAGCGGCGGTTGGCGCCTCTGGCTTTCGCGCAACTCGGTCTTTTCGGTGAAGGGCAGCCGTGTCAGGTCCGCGACGCTGCGGATATCGCCCGGCTCGGTCCCCGCTTCCGCGAGCTTGCCCGCATGGAACGGCGAGTTGGCGTTCAGATATTCAAGCTGCCGGCGGAGCTTCGCGTGCTGCATCGCGGCGATCTCGTCGGTCGACATCGTCTCGACTGCAGCGTTGAAATAGGCGCCCCGGGCCTTCCCCATCGCCATGCTCCCACGCGATCCGCCTGTCTTCCCCGGCGCATCGCCGGGTGGAGGATAGTGAAGTCCTAGCGCCCCGGAAACCGCCCCACGCCAGCATCAGGATCGGTTGTGGCGGCCCTGCGCCGGCGGCGGTAGAACGGGCGCAGGCGGAACAGGAGGCTTCATGCGGCAGCGATACGGGTTCGGCGTGCTTGCGGTGCTGGCCGCGTTGCTGACGGCGGCGCCGGCGGCCGATGCCGGGGACATCGTCTTCGGGCGCGGCGAGGTGCGGATCGAGACGGCAGAGGGTGCGCGGCTCTTCCATGTGGAGCTTGCCGAGACGCCGGAGCAGCGGGCTCGCGGACTGATGTACCGCCGGACGCTAGCGCCGGACGCGGGCATGCTGTTCCTGTTCCCCGAGCGCGAGCGGCCGACCATGTGGATGGCCGATACCTGGCTGCCGCTCGACATGCTGTTCATCGCCGCGGACGGGCGGGTGGTGCATATCTTCCCCAATGCCGTGCCGCGCTCGCGCCTGACGATCTCGTCGCCGCACCCGGCGCGCATGGTGCTCGAACTCGCCGGCGGGACGGCGCGCCGCCTCGGCATAGCGCTCGGCGACCGCCTCTCCTGGCGCCGCGTGGACCGCTAGCGCAGCCCCGCTACGGGAAGAAGATCAGCGTCACCAGCAGGAAGATCGGCATCAGTATGCCGACCGACCAGACCATGTAGCCGAAGAAGCTCGGCATGGCGATGCCGCGCTCCTCGCAGATCGCCCGCACCATGAAGTTCGGCGCGTTGCCGATATAGGTGTTGGCGCCCATGAACACCGCGCCCGCCGAGATCGCGAGCAGCGTGCCGTAGAGCGGCCCCATCAGGGTCTCCGCGTCGCCGCCCGCGGTGTTGAAGAAGACCAGGTAGGTCGGCGCATTGTCGAGGAAGCTCGACAGGATGCCGGTCAGCCAGAAATACATCGCCTCGACCGGCTGGCCGTCCGCGCCCGTGACCAGCGAGACCACCGGCTCCAGCGCGCCCGAGGTGCCCGCGCGCAATATGGCGATGGCCGGCACGATGGTGAGGAAGATGCCGGCGAACAGCTTGCCCACCTCCAGGATCGGGAACCAGGAGAAGCCGTTGGCGTCCCGGTTGGCCCGGTCGGTGACGACCCAGGACAGATAGGCGATGGCGAGCAGGGCCAGGTCGCGGCAGAGGTTCTGCAGCTCCACGGTCACATGGAAGACATCGAACGAGACGCCCGGCCGCCACACGCCAGACATCAGCACCGCGGCGACGACGCCGGCGAGCAGCAGGAAGTTGACCTTGCCGGCGACCCCGAGGCTCTCGCCGTTGCCTTCGTCCTCCTCCGACGGGGCTCCCGTCTCGCGCCGGTAGAGGAAGCTGTCCACGCCGTAATAGAGCACCAGCAGCAGGACGGAGACGATCAGCATCGGCACCAGCATGGCCCCCGTCGGCCAGAAGAAATCGACGCCCTTCAGGAACCCCAGAAAAAGCGGCGGGTCGCCCAGCGGCGTCAGCGAGCCGCCGATATTCGCCACCAGGAAGATGAAGAACACCATGGTGTGGACCTTGTAGCGCCGCCACTCATTGGCCCGGATGATCGGGCGGATGAGCAGCATCGCCGCGCCTGTGGTGCCCATCCAGCTCGCGAGCACCGTGCCGAGCAGCAGGATGCCGGTGTTGACGACGGGCGTGCCGACCAGCCGGCCGGTCAGCCGGATGCCGCCGGCCACCGTGAACAACGACAAGAGCAGGATGATGAAGGGAATGTATTCGAGCAGCGCTACATGCAGCACCTCGAACAGGGTGAGCTGCCAGCCGAACACCACGAGAAAGGGCAGCAGGAAGGCGAGCGCCCAGAAGGCCGACACCTTGCCGAAATGATGGTGCCAGAATGTCGGCGCCAGCAACGGGAAGAGCGCGATCGAAAGCAGGATGCCGACAAAGGGAATACACCAGACAAGGCCGAGGTCGGCGCCTTCGAGATGCGGCGCGCCCGCGCCGGCCGCCAACGCCGGCCCGGCCCCGAGCAGCAAGGCCGAAATGGATGCGGCGAGCACGCGCATGGAACCCTCCCCGATAGCCCCCCGGAAGGCGCCGGGTCCGCCGGCGCGTAGGACGGGCCAATATGCCCCAGCGCCGGTCCCCGGCCAAGACGGCGGCATTTGCGGGTTGCCGCGGGCGGGTTAGAGTGCGCGCCATACCTATTCCGGCAAGCGCGGAGACCGCCCTTTCATGGAACTCACCGGCGAACGGCGCATCGAGGCCCCGCGCGAGACGGTCTGGCAGGCGCTCAACGATCCTGAAGTGCTGAAGGCCGCGATTCCCGGCTGCCAGGAACTGGAAAAGACCGCCGACAACGCCTTCGCCGCAACGGTGCAGGCGAAGGTCGGACCGGTGAAGGCGACCTTCGCCGGCGCGGTGGAGCTGACCGACATCGTGGCGCCCGAGAGTTACCGCATCTCCGGCGAGGGCACGGGAGGAGCCGCCGGCTTCGCGCGCGGCGGCGCCTGGGTGCGGCTTGCCGAGGACGGCGAAGCAACCGTTCTGACCTACGAGGCGGACGCGCAGGTGGGTGGCAAGCTCGCCCAGATCGGCTCGCGCCTCATCCAGGGCACGGCGCGCAAGCTCGCCGGCCAGTTCTTCGACCGCTTCGCCGAAGCCGTGCAGCAGGACGGCGACGGTGACGGCCGTTCCGCGAACGACGTGTAAAGGAGGCGGGAACGGTGAACCCGCAACTGGCGGTGCCCAAGCGGAGGTTGGCGGCATTCTGCCGGGCGAACGGCATAACGCGGCTCTCTGTTTTCGGGTCCGCGCTCCGCGACGATTTCGGAGCCGACAGCGATATCGACCTCCTGGTCGAATTCGATCCCGAGCGTGTTCCGGGCCTGATTCGACTCGCGGGAATGGAATTGGAGCTTTCGGAACTGTTCGATGGCCGCAAAGTCGATTTGAGGACATCTGGAGACCTGAGCCGGTACTTTCGCCAGCGGGTGATGGACGAAGCCGAACTCCAATATGCGCAGGGATAAGGCGGGACTGGCATAGCCGCCATGTTCGATCTTGAGTCGGCTGCGCTGATTGCGGGCGTCTTCCTGTCGGCGGGCGCTGTGAAGGGAGTGGTGGGACTCGGGCTGCCGACCGTGAGCCTCGGCCTCCTGACGGCCGCCTTCGACCTCACCACGGCCATGGCGCTGATGGTGGCGCCCTCCTTCGCCACCAACCTGCTGCAAGCGGTCGTGGGCGGGAACGCGCGGGCGCTCATCCGCCGGCTCTGGCCCTTCCTCGCCGCCGCCGCGCTGACCGTCTGGATCGGCGCGACCGCGCTCGTCAGCATCGATCTCGCGCTGCTCTCCGGCCTGCTCGGCCTGCTGCTTGCCGCCTATGCCGCGCAG
>JAJECZ010000248.1 GCA_022821735.1 Alphaproteobacteria bacterium
TCGCCGGCGAGCGCGAATGCGAGACCGGCCAGCCCATGATGCCGGCCACCCTCGCCGCCCCGGTCAACATGCCCATGCCGGCACCCCTTCGCCGCGCAGGAATTCCAGGAGCGGCAGCAGCGGCAGGCCCAGCACGGTGAAAAAATCGCCCTCCACGCGCTCGAACAGTTGCGCGCCGGGCCCTTCCAGCTGGTACGCGCCCACCGAATCGAGCGCCGCCGGGCCGACGATCGCCAGATAGGCGTCGATGGACGCCGGGGTCAAGGGCCGCACGGCGAGCCGGGCACGCTCCGCGCCCCGCCACAGGACCGTCCCGCCACGCAGCGCAACGGCAGCCGTCACCAGTTGGTGCTTGCGGCCCGAAAACGCAGCCAGGTGCGCGGCCGCCTCACCTATGTCACGCGGCTTGTCGAAACGCCGGCCGCCCATGACGAGCAGTTGGTCCGCTCCCAGCACCAGCCGTCCCGGATGCGCCGCCGAGACCGTCATGGCCTTCGCCTCGGCAAGTGCCAGCGCCAGGGACTCGTCATCGAGCCCGCCGAGTTCCGCCTTCAACGCCTCCTCGTCCGCGCCAGAGGGCATCTGCTGCACCTCGATGCCGGCGGCCGCCAGCAGCCGCGCCCGCACCGTGCTGGCCGAAGCCAGGATCGGCGGTTCAGCCCGCGGCGGCGTCATGCGTGCGCTCTTCCAGCAGGCGGATGATGCCTGCCGCGGTTTCCTCTATGGACCGGCGGGTGACGTCGATCGACGGCCAGCCCTTCTCGGCGAAGAGGCGCCGGGATCCGGCGACTTCCGTGCGGACGCGGTCGATGTCCACATAATCGGTCTCGCGCCGCTCGTGCAGCGAACGCAACCGGTTGCGGCGGACCTGCACCAGCCGGCCGGGGTCGACCGTCAGGCCCACGACAAGCGGGCGCGTCAGCTCCAGAACCTGTCGGGGAAGCGGCACTTCCGGCACGAAGGGCACATTGGCCGCCTTGTAGCCGAGGTTGGCAAGATAGATGCAGGTCGGGGTCTTCGAGCTGCGCGACACGCCGATGATGACGACGTCCGCCTCGTCCAGGTCCTCGCCCATCTGGCCGTCATCGTGCACCATGGTGAATTGCATGGCGTCGATGCGCGCGAAATAGCGGTCGTCGAGCGTCTGGCGGCGGCCGGGCCGGTGATGCGCCGGCCGGCCGGCCCATTCGCTGATGGCGGCAACCGGCTCGTCGAGCAGCGACACGAAGGGCGCGCCGACCTCCCGGCAGGCGACTTCCAGCAGATGGCGAAGCTCGTCATTGACGACCGTCGCCATAACCACGCCCGGCGCCGCCCGGATGCCCTCGATCACGCCGAGAAGCTGGTCCCTGTTGCGGATAAGCACCCAGAAATGCTCCCGGACCGCAATGCCGTCGAACTGGCTGACACAGGCCCGGCCGAGGGTGCGCACGGTCTCGCCCGTCGCATCGGAGACCAGATGCAGGTGAACGACCGGATTATCCACGAAACCTCCGGGGAAAAGCGGTGCAGAACGGGCCGCAACTGATAACACACCCGACTCTCCCGCCGCGCCCCCAAACCTTCCCCAGACGCAAAAGGACAAGTTCAATCCCGTGGATAACGGGAGCACGCATGACCGACCGCGGTCCTTTCCCGACCCGGATCGGGGATAACGCCTGTTTCCACAGCCGGGAGCGGCTATATAGAAAAAACAACAATTCAGAATCTTCTGTATCCGGTTAAGAAAGCGCCGCCCGCCTGCATGGACAAACCCCTCCTGAAAGCCCTTGCCGGCGAGACCGTTCGCCCGGCGCCCTTCTGGCTTATGCGCCAGGCGGGCCGCTACCTGCCGGAATACCGGAAACTGCGCGCCTCGGCGGGAAGCTTCCTCGACCTCTGCTTCTCCCCGGCACTCGCGGCCGAGGTCACGCTGCAGCCCGTGCGCCGCTTCGGGACGGACGCGGCGATCCTGTTTTCGGACATACTGACGGTTCCCTATGCGCTCGGCCAGCGGGTGGAGTTCGTGGAAGGCAGGGGCCCGGTTCTGGGACCTTTCGATCCTGATGCGCTGGAGCCCGCCGGCAGCCGGCTGGACGCCGTTTACGAGGCGGTGAGGCTGGTGCGCGCGAGCCTCCCCGAAAATGTGGCGCTCATCGGATTCGCTGGGGCGCCCTGGACGGTGGCGGCATACATGGTCGAGGGCGGCTCCAGCCGCGACTGGCTGCAGGTGAGGCGGATGGCGCTTGGCGAGCCGGAGCGTTTCGCCGGGCTGATCGACCGTCTTACCGATGTCACCGTCGACCACCTGTCGGCCCAGGCCGAGGCCGGCGCGGAGGCGCTGCAATTGTTCGACAGCTGGGCGGGGCTGCTGCCGCCGGCGGGCATCAGGCGCTGGTGCCTCGAACCGGCGCGGCGCATTGCAGCGGCGCTCAGGGAACGCCACCCCTCCGTGCCGCTGATCCTCTTTCCGCGCGGTGCGGCAGTGTTTGCGGCGGAGTTCGCCGGAACCGCCGATTGCGTCGGCCTCGATACGGCCGCGGACCCGGCCTGGGCGGCCGGCAAGGTGCAGGGGCAGGCCGCCGTTCAGGGCAATCTCGATCCCATGCTTCTGGTCATTGGCGGCGACGCCATGGAACGGGCCGCGCGGGACATCCTGTCGGCATTCCGGCAAGGCCCGCACGTGTTCAATCTCGGCCACGGCGTGCTGCCCATGACGCCGCCGGAGCATGTCGCCGCCTTGCGCCGGATCGTGCAGGAGGCGCCGTGAGCCGGCTCGCCGTCGTTCTCTTCAACCTCGGCGGACCGGACCGCCCGGAGGCCGTCAGGCCGTTCCTGCGAAACCTGTTCAGCGATCCCGCCATCCTGCCGGCGCCCGCTCCCGTCCGTTTCCTGCTGTCGCGCTACATCGCCGGCCGGCGGACGGCCCCGGCGCGCGCGGCCTATGAGCAGCTCGGCGGCGCCTCGCCGCTTCTGGAGCAGACCGAGGCGCAGGCCAAGGCACTGGCGGCGGCGCTTGCGGAGGCCGGCCGGGACGCGCGCTGCTTCGTGGCGATGCGCTACTGGCATCCGCGCGCGGCGGCGGTACTCCCGGCGGTCCGGGACTGGCAGCCGGACGAAATCGTGGCCCTGCCGCTCTATCCGCAGTTCTCGACAACGACGTCGGGGTCGTCGCTTGCGGAATGGCGGAAACTGGCCGGCGCGAACGCTGGCCTGCGGGTGCTTTGCTGCCATCCGCTGCTGGCAGGCCTGATAGAAGCCTGGGCCGAGCCTCTGGCCGCGGCCATCCGCCGGGCGCGCGCCGCGGCGCCGGTCCAGGTCCTGTTCACCGCACACGGCCTGCCGGAGCGGGTGATCGCGAAAGGCGACCCCTATGCCTGGCAGGTGGAGCAAACGGCCGAGGCGCTCCGTGCCGCCGCCGAAGCCCGCCTGGACGAACATGACGGCATCGACTGGCGCGTGACCTGGCAGAGCCGGGCCACGCCGGAGAAATGGCTCCAGCCCGATACCAGAGCCGAAGTCAAAGCCGCCGCGAGCGAAGGCCTGGCGCTGGTGCTCGCGCCGGTCGCGTTCGTGTCGGAACATTCCGAGACGCTCGTCGAACTCGATATCGAATACCGCGCCGTCGCCGAGCGCGCGGGCGCTGCCGCCTGGGAGCGGGTCGCGACGCCGCGTACCGCGCCTTCCTATATCGAGGGCCTGGCGGCGCTGGTGCTCGACCGCCGGCCGCGAAAGCGGCTCTGCCCGGCCTCCTGCACCGGCTGCCCGGTCGCCGTCCGATGACCTGGCTTTTCGCGCTCTACCCCTGGATCAAGGCGCTGCATATCGCGTCGGTCGTCTTCTGGATGGCCGGGATGCTCTATCTGCCGCGCCTCTTTATCTACCACCTGGAGACCGAACCCGGCGCGCCGGACAGCGAGCGCTTCAAACGCATGGAACGGCGCCTGCTCAGGGTCATTATCAATCCGGCGATGATCGCGGCCTTCCTGTTCGGCGGACTGCTGCTCTGGGTCTCCCCCAGCATGGACTGGGCCTCCGGCTGGCTGTGGGGCAAGCTCGCAGGGATCGCGGCGCTCTCCTGGCTGCACCACCTCTTCGCGCGCTGGCGGAAGGCGCTGGCGGACGATGTGCGCACCCTCTCCGCGCGGCGCTGCCGCCTCGCCAACGAAGCCCCGGCCCTGCTCACCCTCGCCATCGTCGTGCTGGTCGTCGTCAAGCCGTTCTGATTGCGGAAATCGGCGGTAGTATGGGGCGGAGGAGAATTCCACATGGCTGGCGACGAACCGCGTTTCCTGATCGTGGCGATGGACGGGCTCAGGCCCGACATGATCTCGGAGGAGGCCTGCCCGGCGGTGGCGCGCTTCATGGCCGAGGGCTGTGTGTGGCCGAATGCGCGGACGGTGTTTCCGAGCGAGACCCGCGTCGTCACGCCGACCGTTGCGACCGGAGCGTGGCCCGCACGGCACGGCCAGATCGCCAACACCTTCCCGACGCCCGGCAACGGGCCGCTCATCAATACCGCGCCGGTCGAGGGCCTGCTGGCGGCGGTGGAGCATTTCGGCGATGCGCTGGTCGCCGCGCCGTCGTTGGGGGACCGGCTGGCGGCGGCGGGCAAGAGCTATGTCGTCGTCTCGTCCGGCACGGCCGGCAATGCCTGGTGCCTCAATCCCCGCGCGCGGGGCCGCAATCAGGCGACCTTCTCGGTGCAGGGGCCGGAGATCAGCACGCCGGCCGCCGACCATGCGGGGATCGAGGAGCGGCTGGGGCCCGTGCCGGCGCAGGCGATGCCCAACGATGCGCGATGCCGCTATGCGACGCGCGTGCTTCTGGAGGAGATGTTTCCCCGGCACGACCCCCATGTCGCCGTGGTCTGGTATTCCGAGCCGGACATCGCCATGCACTATGCCGGCATCGGCTCGGACGCCTGCCGGGACGCGCTGGCCTGCGTGGACGCGGAGTTCGCGCAACTGCTGGCGGCGCTCGAAGCGAGGCCCGACGCCGCGCGCTGGAATGTCATCCTGCTCTCCGACCACGGGCAGGTGACGATCCGCGAGAAGATCGACGTGGCCGCGGAAATGCGCGCCGCGGGTTTCCGCGCCGGGCCGCAGATCGACGCGGACACCGACTACGCTGTGATCTCGTCCTCCTGCGGCAATGTCCTGAGCCGCGACGGCAGGATCGCCCGGCTGGCGGACTGGATGCGCGAGCAGCCCTGGGCGGGGCTGCTGTTCGCGCGCGGGGTGAACGGGGTGGAGGGCCATGTCGCCGGCAGCTTCTCGCTCGGCCTGGTCGGCCTCGACCATGAGCGCACGCCGCATCTGGTCTATACGCTCGGCCAGGACGACGGCGACAACCGCTGGGGCTTCGCCGGCGGCGCGCTTGCCGGCATGGGCGACTCGCCGCCGGCGGAGTTCGGCGGCATCCATGGCGGCCTGCACCCGAAGGAGCTTTCCTGCCTGCTGGCGGGGCGGGGGCCTCATTTTCCCGCGGCCGCGGTGGCCGAGGCGGCGGTCGGGCCCATAGACATTGCGCCGACCGTGCTGGAGGCCTTCGGCATCGCGCCGGCGGAAACGGTCGCCGGCGGGCCGCTGGTGCGCCCGGGCATCCCGGAGCGCCGGGCGTTCGAGACCGGCGCCGGGGCCTATTCGGCGCGCATCGACATGCTGGAAATCGGCCGCCGGCGCTACCTGGACGGCGGCCGGCGGGCGAGCTGAGCCTCGCGGCGGACGATGTAGAACGTCGAGGCGAAGATCACCGCGCCGCCCGCCAGCGCCCAGACCGAGGGCGTCTCGTCGAAGATCAGCATCGCGACCAGCACCATCATCGGCAGCCGGGTGAACTCCCACGGCATGACGACCGTCAGGTCGGCGAGGGAGAGCGCACGGACGAACGCGACATGCCCGAGCGAGGCGACCCCGGCGAGCGCGAACAGCCACACCCAGGTCTCCGCGCCCGGCCATTGCCAGACGAACAGCGCCGGCGGGAGCGACAGCGCCGCGATGATGGCCGAGGCGAGGAAGACGATGCGCTCCACCGGCTCCCGGTGCGCCAGCCGCTTGATGACGAGCGTCGAGGCGGCGATCATCACCGCGTTGGCGAAGGCGAGGCCGGCACCCGCACCCAGGCCCGAGAAATCCGGGCGCAGCACCAGCATGGCGCCGAGGAAGCCGACCACGATGGCGGTCCAGCGCCGCGCGCGCACGGTCTCCCCCAGCACCAGTGCTGCGCCTGCGGTCGCGAACAGCGGCATGGTGAAGGAGAGCGCCGTGACATCGGCGAGCGGCATGATGATGACCGCCCAGAAACCGCAGATCATGCCCACCGTGCCAAACGCGCCGCGCATCGCGTAGAGATGCCAGGGAAAGCCCGGCCGGCGCAGCGCCGACAGGTCCAGCCGCCGGAAGAACGGGGCCATGAAGGCCAGCACCAGCAGGTTGCGGAAGAAGACGATCTGGAACGGGTGCAGCTCGGTCGAGGCGAAGCGGATGCACACGCTCATGCCCGTAAAGGCGGCCATCGCCGCCATGGCGAGGATGCCGGCCCGGGCGAGCGCCGGCAGGCCGTTCCACGCGGCGGTCAGCCGAATAGCGGCGACTCGTCCTCGACGGGCGGGGATTCGAGCTGGGGCCGGTCGGCGGCTTCCAGCGCCTCGCGCTCCTCGGGGGGCAGCTTGGCGCGCGCCTTCGCGGTTTCCTCGGCGAGGTCGATATAGGTGCAGAGGCCCAGATCGACCGGGTGCTGCGGGCGGATATTGGTGGCGTTCCAGTGCGTGCGCTCGCGCACGGCGGTGATGGTGGTCTTGGTGGTGCCGATCAGCTTGCCGATCTGCGCGTCCGACAGTTCGGCGCGGTTGCGGAGCAGCCAGGCGATCCCGTCCGGCTTGTCCTGGCGCTTGGCGACGGGCGTGTAGCGCGGCCCGCTGCTGCGGGCCGTGGCGCGCGGCGAGTCGCGCCTGGCCATCACGAGCCTTTCGTCCGGCAGGGCTTCGCAGCGGGCGATCTCCTCGCGCGAGAGTTCGCCGTGCGCAATCGGGTCGCGCCCGTTTATGCCGGCCCCGATATCGCCGTCCGCCAGCGCCTGCACCTCCAGCATGTGCAGGGCGCAAAACGCGCCGATCTGCTCGAAGGTGAGGCGCGTATTGTCGATCAGCCAGACCGCTGTCGCCTTCGGCATAAGGGGCATGTCCATGGGAGAGGCGCTTTCGGTTTCAGGGAAGGGGTTGCACCAGATTTAGGATGTTTCATTTCGATTGCAAAGGTCGGGAGGGCATGAGTGCGCCGGGGGCGTCCCCGTCGAACTGCGGAAGATCGTCCGCAATTGCGTGCCAGGGCGCCATGGAGCCTGTGTGGATATGGCGGTCCACCTCGCGGCCCGGGTCGTCGTCCAGCGCGGCCATCGGGGTGACGGCGAGGCCGCGTTCCTCAGAGCGCCGGGGGACGCCGGAGCCACAGTTGCGGCAGAAGGAAACGGCGAAATACCGGGCCTCCGGCAGCTTCCATTCGACTGCGAGGTCCCCGCCGCGGAGGACGCGCACGCCGTCGGCGGAGGTGAAGCCGTTGGTGGCGTGGGCCGCCGCGCGCGCCCGCCGGCAGCGCGAGCAATGGCAATTGTGGACGCGGCCGAAAGGCTCCAGCACCTCCCAGACGATCCCGCCGCAAAGGCAGCTTCCGGCGAGCCCCTCCACACCCTCCGGCCGGGCGCGCGGGATTTCCGGCAGCCCCTTGTTCGGCGGCCAGCCGTCGAAGCGGATGAGATCGTCGGAAATCCTGTCCCAGGGCGGCGCCGAGGCGGCGAAGATATGGGCGTTCGGGCGCTTTCCGGGATCGTCCGCGAAGAGGCCGGCCGGCACGAACCAGCCCCCGGCCGGCGAGCGCCCCGGCAGGGACGAGCCGCAGGTGCCGCAGAAGGAGCGGAAGAAGCCCGGCGAGGACTCGTAATGCCGGACCGCCTCCTCGCCCGCCGTCCACCGGAAGGCGTCGTCGCGGACCCGCGCCATGGTGGCGAAGGCGGCGCCGTGATGCTTGCGGCACATCAAGCAGTGGCAGTGGGAGAGGTCCCGCACGGCCTCGACCTCAAAGCGCACGGTCCCGCAAAGGCAGTGTCCTGCGATCATGTCGGTCCTCCCGGAAAAACGCCGGCCAGCATAGCGCAAACGGCGTCCGGAACGCCCGTCAGGGCACCAGCAGGATCTTGCCGATATGCGCGCTCGACTCCATCAGCCGGTGGGCCTCGGCGGCCTGCGTGAGCGGGAAGCGGGCATGGGTTACGGCGCGGAACTCGCCCGAGGCGAAGCGCGGCCAGGCATAGTCCGAGACCTCCTTGCAGATCTGCCCCTTCTCCTCGACGGAGCGCGGCCGCAGCATCGAGCCGGTCACGATGAGGTGCTTGCGCTGGACGAGCCCGAAATTCACCTCCGCCTCCGAGCCCCGCATGAAGGCCACGAAACAGAGCCGCCCGCCATGGTTCAGCAATTCGAGCTGGCGGTTGATGTAGTCGCCGCCGACCATGTCGAGAATGACGTCGGCCCCGCCCGCCGCCTCGCGCGCGGCCGCCACGAAATCCTCCTCGCGGTAGTTGATCGCCCGGTCGGCGCCGAGCGCCTCGCAGGCCGCGACCTTCTCCGCGCTGCCGGCCGTCGCCAGCACGGTGCAGCCCCAGGCCTTGGCGAGCTGGATCGCAGTCGTGCCGATGCCGCTTGAGCCGCCCTGCACCAGGAAGGTCTCGCCGGGCCGGAGCGCGCAGGCCTGGAAGACATTGGCCCAGACGGTGGCGTAGGTCTCCGGCAGACCGCCCGCGTCGATCAGGTCCACGCCGTCGGGCACCGCCATGCACTGCGCGGCCGGCACGGCGGTGTATTCGCAGTAGCCGTCGCCGGAGAGCAGCGCGCAGACCGGCTCGTCCACCGCCCAGCCCTCGACGCCCTCGCCAAGCGCGGCCACGGTGCCCGAGCATTCGAGGCCGATGATGTCGGAGGCGCCGGGCGGCAGCGGGTAGCTGCCCGAGCGCTGCATGCAGTCGGCGCGGTTGATGCCGGCGGCCGCGATGCGGATGAGCACCTCGCCGGGGCCGGGCCGGGGCACCGGGCGGCGTCCGGGCACCAGCGCCTCCGGGCCTCCGGGCACCGGGGTTTCCATAACGGTCATTTCGGCGGGCAATGCGTTGGCCATGAGGGTCCATTCCGGGTAAAGGGCAGGGACCGGCGACATTCGCAAGCGGAGGCCCGCCATGCAAGACGAAGACGAAAAACCCCGCCCGCCGGACTACACGCTCGGCGACGACCTCGCCCGGCTCTCGGTGGGGGACCTGGAGGAACTCGCCGCCCGGCTCCGCGCCGAGGCCGACCGCGTCGACGAGGAGCGCGAGCGCAAGAAGGGCGCCATCGGCGGCGCCGCGGCGTTGTTCAAGAACTGAG
>JAJECZ010000331.1 GCA_022821735.1 Alphaproteobacteria bacterium
TCCTCCAGCCCGAAGGCGCGCATGCCGAGCACATAGCCGTAGCCGGGCACGCTCTCGTCCCAGGCCGGCAGCACGCGCGCGGTGCTGTCCCGGTGCTGGGCGAGCGCGCCGTGATAGAAATGCAAATAGTGCGCGAGGCGGATCGCGAGGATGTCGCGCGGGTGGTCGAGCAGGATGTCCTCGAAGCGGCGGACGGCCCCGGCCGTGTCACCCGCAGCCCAGCGCGACAGGGCGTCCGCATGGGCGCGTTCGCGCGCCGTCGCTGCAAGCGCGCCTGCCTGTTCACCGGACTTCGCCGCCCGCGGGCGGAGCGCGCCCACGCCCATCAGCAGGAAGAAATAGCCCCGGAGAGCATGGGCCATCGGCATCTCGGCATCGGCCTCGAACGCGGCCTTGAGCAGCGGCCCGGCCTCCCGCCCGAAAGCCAGGAAGTCGTCCAGCGCCGCATCCAGCGCGGCCGCCGCCTCGTCGCTGGCTGCGGTCAATTCCAGACCGCGCTTGTCCTGAGCCAAAGTCAGCCTCCCGAAAATCCGTAGCCGCCGGTCCGTCCGGTTGCAGAGGAGCGTAGAACGGATTTGAACGACGCGCCAAGATGGGAACGGGCGGCGGCGCCCGAATGGCTGCGGGAATATCGGGAGAGCGCGGGATGGAGAAAGTCTGGGAGATACCGGAGCCGGCGGATGTGCTCGAAGTTCCCACCGCCGGGGGAAGCGTCATCCATGTCCGCCGGCACGGCGTTCCGCACGGGCCGCGCCTGCTTTTGACCCACGGGAACGGCATGGCCGCGGACGCCTATTTCCCGTTCTGGGGAGGGTTGACGGACCGGTTCGACCTCTTCGTCCACGATCTCCGCAATCACGGCTGGAACCCGGTCGGCCGCCTCGAAGACCACCGGATCGCCAATCTGGTCGACGACGGCGCGCGGGTGGCGGAGGCCATCGGGCGGCATTTCGGGAGCAAGCCGCTGACCGGCGTGCTCCATTCCCTCTCCGGACTGCTCGGCCTCTGGCAGTCCATCGCGGGCGCAGTCCGGTTCGACGCCATCGTGGCGTTCGACCTGCCGCTCGTGCCGCCCGGCCAGACCCGCAGCGACCTCGAAAGAGTAGGAAAACACCTGGGCCGAATGGCGCGCAAGAGGCGCAGCAGCTACCCGACCCGGGAAAGCTTCGCCCGGCGGCTGGCCCTGATGCCGGTGTTCAACCGGCTGCAGGCGAGGGATTTCGACCTGATCGCGCGAACGACGCTGAGGGAACGGGCCGACGGCGGATACGAACTCAGATGCCCACCGGAATACGAAGCGCAGATGTTCGAGGAATACTATTCCTGGTCCAGCATAACCGAGACGAGGGACGCGCCCTGCCCGGTAAAGGCGATTTCGGCCGATCCGACGATCGTCGGGACCTACCTCCCGGGAGAGGGCATGGAGGAACTGGTCCATGTGGACTACGACTTCGTCCCGGAAACCTCGCATCTGCACCAGATAGAAGCACCGGAACAATGCCGCGAGGCGATGCTGGAATTTCTGGACGAGATCGGTTTTCAGGAACAGACGTCGGCGGACCGGGCGAATTCGTGGCCGGAGTAACAGGCCGCCGCGATGAGGCCCGGCGCGAGGCAATCGCCGATCCGCGTCACCGACCGGACGCCGGCGTCCTGCCACTCGTCCCTGCGGGCGGTCAGGCCGTCCCACAGCCCGTCGTTCGGCAGGCGCGAGGTGACCGCGACCAGCGTCCCGCAATCCACCTCCTGCGTCCTGCCGGAATACACGCATTCGACCCGGAGCCGGTCCTCCGACAGCCCGGCAAGCCCGTGCAGCGGCACGATCTCGACCCCAAGCCCGATCAGCCGCTTCTGGATGCGCTCCTGTTCCAGCGTGTTCTCCGACCAGGGGGCGACGACGGGAGCCGGCGTCACGAATATCGTGCGATGCCCGGCTCCCGCCACCAGTTCCGCGAGGACGCTGCCCATGTAGAACCTGTCATCGTCGAAGATGGCGACGGCGCCCGGTGAAGCAATGGCGCCGGCGCCGCGCGTCATCAGGTCGTCCGGGGTCAGCACGGGCTTGCCGGCGAGGAAGGGCAAGGGCGTCCTGTGTTCCCGGCCGACCCCGTCGGCGCGCCATGTTGCTCCCGTCGCCAGAACGACATGGGGGCTCCCGTGTTCGAGAATGTCCGCGGCCGTGAGCCGGCTCTCCAGATACATCCGAACGTTCGGGGATTGCCGTAATTGTCCGAGCCGCCAGTCGCGCACGCGGGCCCAGGCCGCGAGGCCGGGAAGCCGGCTCTCGAGCGACACCCGGCCGCCCCATTCCGCCCCCGCATCTGCAAGCACGACTTCCGCGCCGCGCTGTGCCAATGCCCGTGCAGCTTCCAGCCCCGCCGGCCCGCCGCCGACGACAAGATACGGCCCCTTGTCCTCAAGCGGCGGGATGGCCTCCGGGTGCCAGCCGCGCCGCCATTCCTCGCCCATGGTCGGGTTCTGCGTGCAGCGTATCGGAACGCGTGTCCGGTCTCCTGCAACGCAGATATTGCAGCCGATGCACTCCCGGATGTCGTCGATGCGTCCGTCGCGAATCTTGTTCGGAAGGAACGGGTCGGCGATCGAAGGCCGCGCGGCGCCGATGAAGTCCAGAATGCCGTTCCCGACGGTGCGCGCCATGGTGTCGGGCGACGTATAGCGGCCCACGCCGACCACGGGCTTGTTCGTCATGGATTTCACGAAGCTTATGTAGGGCTCCTGGAATCCTTCCCCGGAGAACCGCGATGTCTGGCTGTCATTGGACCAGTCGGAGAGGTTGACGTCCCAGAGATCCGGCTCGTCGGCGAGCGCCGCCAGAATGTCCCGGCCCTCACCGTCATGCGTTATCCCGTCTTCGCCGAGAAGCTCATCGACGGCCAGCCGTATGGCGATTCCGCATTTGTCGCCAACGGCT
>JAJECZ010000505.1 GCA_022821735.1 Alphaproteobacteria bacterium
GCCGTTCCGTCACCGCGACCGCCGCCGCCAGGCCGAGAAGGCAGAGGGCCGCGGTCCGGATGTCGAACACGGCGATCACGACGATCATCGTCACGCCGAGCCCGCCCCCGAGGACGACCGCGATCGCCGCCTCGAGGGTCACCAGCCTGGACCGCAGCATGGCGATCACGATGAACGTCAACGCCGACAGGCTCTGCGTCGTCGTGCCGGCCAGTGTGCCCCACAGCAGCGCCGTCACGGGGTTCGACGTCCACCGGTGCACGATACGGCGCAGCCCGCGGCCTGCGAGGGTCTTCAGGTTCTCGGTCAGGAGCCACATCCCGAAGATGAACAGGCCAAGGCCGCCGACGATCAATCCGACCGCGGTCAACGCCCGGATCCCAAGAGCAGCGCCGCGGCGAAGACGAGGGCGAGCAGGACGATGATCGTCACGACCGCGATGGTGCGAACGGTTTTGACGGTTTCGACGGCCCTGTTGACCGTCGCCTCAAGGCGCTTGAGCTCCCGGAGAACCGCGTCGTTGCGGCCGTTGATATAGGCCAGCCCCTCCTGCACCTCCTCCAGCTTCCGCTCGATGGCGTCGCCGGCGGAGTCCTTCGCCGCCGCCCGGTTTCCTCCCCCGGCCGGCGCCTTCATGCAGGCCCGGTCCCGAAAGGGGGCATGACCCGCCCGGCGGCGGGCCGGAATTTCATTTTCCGCGCCAATATGTCCCCCTCTTCGTATCGGGATGCTATTGCGCGGCCGCCATGCGGGCAAGGGGTTTCCGGTGCGCCGGGCCGTGCCGGTCCCGGCAGCGGGCGGCGCCGGGGCAGAGACCGCCCGCCCGTCCCCGGCAGGTTCGCCCGGCCGCCGAATTTGCTATAGCCGCCGGGACCATCCGAGGACGCCTGCGCGCCGCGCGGGCATCGTTCCAGCCGCCGGCCCGGAGGGACCCGTGAGCCCGCCGGGACCGGCCATTCCGGCGAAAGGGTATCCCCCATGTTCGGCTGCTTCTTCCCCAGCCCGCGCGCGTTCGGCATCTCGGCGGTGGCGTGGGCGCTCGCGGCGCTGCTCTTCTGGTATGTGGCCGCCTCCGACTGGGGCGACCCGACGGGCTTGTCCGGGCTGGTCGGCGCGGAGGAGCGGACCGTCTGGGTCTATGTCTATTCCTTCCTCGCCTACGCCTCCTTCGCGCTCTTCTGGATGTGGTTCCGCCCGCACCCCTGGTCGCGCTGGTCGGTGGCGGGCTCGGCGCTGATCGTCTTCGTCACCTGGTTCCAGGTGCAGCTCGACGTGATGATCAACGAGTGGTTCCGGACCTTCTACGACATCATCCAGAAGGCGCTGGCGGAGCCGGGGGCGGTCACCGCCGGGGACTATTACGCCCAGCTCGCCACCTTCCTCACCATCGCCATGGTGTTCATCACCACCGCGGTGCTCAACCACTTCTTCACCAGCCATTTCGTCTTCCGCTGGCGCACCGCGATCAACGACCGCTATGTCCGGCTCTGGGAGCAGGTGCGGCATATCGAGGGCGCCTCGCAGCGGGTGCAGGAAGACGCCATGCGCTTCGCCGGCATCATGGAGTCGCTGGGCGTGCGCTTCATCGACGCGGTGATGACGCTGATCGCCTTCCTGCCGATCCTCTGGGCGCTGTCGGTCCACATCAAGGAGATCCCGGTGTTCGGCGAGGTCGGCCAGGCGCTGGTCTGGGTCGCGCTCTTCTGGTCGGTGTTCGGCACCGGCATCCTGGCGCTCGCGGGCTACCGGCTGCCGGGGCTGGAGTTCCGCAACCAGCGCGTCGAGGCCGCCTTCCGCAAGGAGCTCGTCATGGGCGAGGACCGGGAGGACCGGGCCGGGCCGCCGACCCTGGGCGAGCTGTTCGCCGATGTCCGGCGCAACTATTTCCGCCTCTACCTCAACTACCTCTACTTCAACATCGTGCGCTACGGCTATCTCCAGGCGGGCGTGATGCTGCCCTATGTCGCGCTCGGGCCGACCATCATCTCGGCGGGGTTCTCGCTCGGCGTGATGCAGCAGATCGTCCGCGCTTTCGGCCGGGTGGAGAACTCGTTCCAGTTCCTGGTCAACAGCTGGACGACGATCGTGGAGCTGATGTCGATCTACAAGCGCCTCGCCGCCTTCGAGCGCGCCATCGCCGGCGACGACCTGGCCGCGATCGAGTTCGAGACCGGCGCCCGCACCGCGGTGGGGTAGGGGGCGGGCCCCTTCCAGGCTGAACCGGGGGGCCGGCCGTCCCTCGATACGCGGCTACGCCGCTACTCGGGATGAGGGAGTTCCGGGGAGTCCCGCCCCTGCCCTCACCCTGAGTAGCGCCCGCGTCAGCGGGCGCGTATCGAAGGGCGGCCGCCGCCGCGTTTCAAGCCGGTCGGATACTGCGCCGGGCGGGCGTCAGTCCCGCGGCTGGAGCCAGGACTCGGACCAGGCGAGCACGGCGCTCGAGGACTGGTGCTCGCCGCGCTTTTCGAGCCAGGGCGCGCCGGCGCCGATCCTTCCGTTGAGCGAAAGCTGGGCCGAGGCGTGGGGGATGAAGGTCGAGAGCACGCCGAGCGGGCGGCCGGCGGTGCCGGGCGGGCCGTTCAGGATGAAGGGCTCGAGCGCGTCGTACCAGGTCATGCGCACGATGTCCTCGTCCGACTCGACGGTCTCCACCGTGGCGGCGCGCGGATCGCCCTCGCGGGTGAACACCGCCGGCAGCACCGGCGCCGACTCGTCGGCGAAGGGCGGATGCAGCAGCGTCTCGATGGTGCGCTGCAGCCAGCGGGCGACGGCGATGTCGTCGCTGTAGATGCGGACGTCGCCGCCGGTCAGCTCCCCCTGCATGAAGAGCGCGTGCCCGGCGCCGGCGGGGCACCACAGCACCCGCCAGTGGCTGGTGCGCTCGGACATGGTCCCGCCGCCGTCATGGCTGAGCCGGATGAAGGAGTTCTCGCCGGTCATCAGGACCTTGTGGGCGTCGATGGGTGCGGTCATGGGGTCGGGTCCTCCGGGGTCGGGGCTCGCATGATAGCGGCTCCTGCGGCGCTTCCGAAGGGCGGTCAGCCGGCTTCGGGGTCCGGCCGCCCGCCGGCGAGCGCCATGGAGAGGAACCGCCGCTGCCGGTCGCCCGCCGTCCTGTCCGGGAACAGCCTGTCATGGATGGCCAGGGCCTCTTCCGGGGCGGAAATCCCGCACTCGTCCAGCAGCAGGCGAAGGTCCTCCGCATCCGCCCCGCGCGCGGCCTGGAGCTTCATGGCGAGCATGTATTCCGGCGACGCTCCCATGACGGTGAGCGATGGGGACGAATAGAGCGGCCGCGGCGCAGGGTCCGGGTCCCGCGGCCGGTACATGGCCGCCTGGTCGTTCAACCAGGTCGAAGGCCAGCCGCGGCTTGCCGCGATGCTGCGGACGGCGTCGAGCACGGGGCCGTGCCCCTCCGCGATCGCCACATCGATATCGCCGGTCAGCGAGCGGCGGCCGTAAAGCATGATCATGGCGCCGCCGCCCACCATATGGATGTGGGCCCGGCGCCGGTCCCGTGCGAGCGCTTCCGACAGTTCGTCCAGGGCGTCGTGGATCTCGGCCCGCCCGAATTCCGGCATGGGGCCTACCAGGGCTCCGGCTCGCCGCCGCGCGCGTCGAGATCCATCGGGTCGGGCAGGGCGCCGTGGCGCAGGAAGGCCGCCGGCGCGCGGACCACGGAGCGGCTGCCGACGGCCGCAACCGCGACCCAGGGCGGATCGACGAACCGCCGGGGCTCGTCGCACCAGTCCGGCGCCTCCAGGCCGTGAAGGCCCGCCAGATGCTCCGCCATGCCGGCGAGCAGCGCGTCCCAGCGGGTGCCGGTGAGCGACGGCGGCGCCGCGAGAATCCCCGCCCTCCGCTCCGGCTCGACGGCCATCAGGAACCGCGGCACCTCATGGACGATCTTGCGGTAGATGCCGTCATGGTCGGCCGGGTTGTCGCGGACGAATTTCGCGTAATCCTCGAGCGCGAAGGAGAAGGCCGGCATCCGCTGTCTCCCCGGCGCCTTCTGCCCCCGCCCTCAGGCCCGCGCTTCGCGGAAGCGGGAGAGGGAGCCGCCGTGCATGACGGAGCCGGGCAGCGGGTGGCCGACAATGTCCTCGGCAAGCCGCGCGCATTCGATCAGCGCGTCGAGGTCGACGCCCGTGTCGATGCCCATCTCCTCGCAGAGGAACACGAGGTCCTCCGTGCAGACATTGCCGGCCGCGCCCTTGTGCGCGGCGAAGGGGCAGCCGCCGAGGCCGGCGACGGAGCTGTCGAACTTCACCACCCCCATCTCCAGCCCGGCATAGGCGTTGGCGATGCCCATGCCGCGCGTGTCGTGCAGGTGGAGCGCGATCTCCATGTCCGGCCACGCCTCGCGCACCGCGCCGACGACCGCCCTGATCGAGGCCGGCTGCGCCCAGCCCATCGTGTCGGCGAGCGAGAGCGCGCCGATCTCGACGCCCTTCTCCGCCGCGATCTCAATCAGGCCGCGGACCGCCGCCAGCACCTTGGCGACCGGGACCTCGCCCTCGAAATTGCAGCCGAAGGCGGCCATGACCGACGCCTTGCGCACCGGCATGCCATACGCGAGATAGGTGTCGATCTGGTTCCGCTGCACCTCGCGGTTGCGCTCGTAGCCGCGATTGGTGTTCTTGCCCATGAAGGTCTCGGAGGCGGAGGTCGAGATCGACCCCTTCATCTCGATGCCCTCCTTGCCGAGCGCCCGGTCGAGGCCGCGCTCGTTCAGCCAGAGCACGGAATAGGCCACGCCCGGCTCGCGCCGGAAGCCCTCGACCACCTCGTCGGCGTCGGCCCAGCCGGGCACATGCCGCGGGCTGACGAAGGAGGCGACCTGGATGCGCTTCAGGCCGGTCTCCGAGAGCGCGTCGATCAGCTCGATCTTGCGCGCGGTCGGGATCGGGCCGGGCTCGATCTGGAAGCCCTCGCGCGGGCCTTCCTCGGAGATCGAGACGGACTTCGGCAGATCGGACATGGGCGCGGTCCTTCCGGAAACGTGAGCCGGGGAGCGGTCAGGCGCGGGCCAGCCGCCTGGCGCGGAAGCTTATCAGAGTTATCGCAAGCCTGCTCAGGATGCGCGAAAGCCGCCCTGTCGGCTTCAGCCCGACCGCCTTGAAGATCATCGTCATGCCGCGCCGGGCATGGTGCGGCCGGTAAAGCGCGTAGCTCTCGCGCATATAGGCGCGGTTGCTCTGCCTGCGGTCGTAGGCGCCGCCGCCCTCATTGGCGGCGAACCAGGCGTAGGCGAGTTCGTCGTCCTCGGTCTCCAGCACGCGCAGGAAGGCGATGCGGATGCGCTCGATCTTGTTCAGCCGCTCATTCGCCAGGTAGCGCTTCATCGTCCGGTAGAAGAGTGCGTAGTGGCGCAGCTCGTCGGCCGCGATGCGCTTGCAGATCGCCTTCAGCAGCGGCTCGTCCGTCCGGTCGGCGAGCGCCGAATAGAAGGAGGAGGTGCCGACCTCGACCATGCAGCGCGCGATCATCTCGCCCGTGCGCGAGCCGCGTATCGAGACGTCGGCATCGACCTGGATGGAGTAGCCGGCCCGGAAGCGCGCCAGCGCGGCATCATAGTCGAAGGAGGGGTCGGCCAGCCTGGCCCAGCGGCCGAGCACGACGCCGTGCTGGACCTCCTCATGCGCCCAGCCGGTCATCATCTCGCAGACCTGCGCGTCGTCCGCGAACACGCGGTTCAGGTAGACGGCGTAATCATGGCCGTTGGATTCGACCATGCTCGCCGCCTTGACGAGCGGAACGAGGTCGGGATCGACCCGCTCGGGATCGAACGCCGCCCAGGGCAGCTCTTCCGGAGACCAATGGCCCGACATGACCCTCGAAGCTCCATCATCGCCCTGCGGCGCCCGGCCCTCCTCCCGACGGGCGCCGACACGGTTTGCGCAATATAGCAACCCTGCGACAAAAAGGCGAGGCCCAAAGCGTGGCCGCTCGCCTCCACGCAGGGAAATGCTTGCATGGACCTACAGGATATAGTATGTGTCAAGCCGATGGCTACTATCGATCGCAGTATCGGGGCGGAACAGATGACCTGGACGGTGGAACGGGTTCTGGAGTTGCGCAAACTCTGGGCGACGGGCGCGAGCACGGCGGAGATCGGCCGCCGCCTCGGCGTGTCCAAGAACGCAGTGGTCGGCAAGGCGCATCGTTCGGGGCTCGCGCCGCGCCCCTCGCCGATCCGCCGCCTGCCGGCCTCGCCGCCGCCGCCGGCCCGTCCGGTGCGCCTCGCCCCGCTCGGCAAGGCGGTCTGCTATTGGCCCTACGGCGACCCGCAGGATGACGACTTCCACTTCTGCGGGGCCGAGGCGGAGCCGGGCAAGCCCTATTGCGCCAAGCATTGCGCCATGGCCTATACGCGCATCACGCGCGGCGACGAGGCCGACGAGGCCGCCTGAGCGGCCGCTCCCGGCCTTCGGGCGGACGCCATGGGCGTCATCGAAAGCAGGCTCCGGCCGCGCGGACAGGAATTCCGCGCCAATGCGGACGCGATGCAGACGCTCGCCGCGGACCTCCGCCGGTCCGTCGCGCAGGTGCAGCAGGGCGGCGGCGAGCGGGCCCGCCAGCGCCATCTGGCGCGCGGCAAGCTGCTGCCGCGCGACCGGGTGCGCGGTCTGTTCGACCCCGGCTCGCCCTTCCTCGAGCTGTCCCAACTCGCCGCCTGGGGCGTCTATGAGGACGACATCCCGTCCGCCGGCATCGTCACCGGCATCGGCCGCGTTCACGGGCGCGAATGCGTCGTGGTCGCCAACGACGCCACCGTCAAGGGCGGCACCTACTATCCGCTGACGGTCAAGAAGCATCTGCGCGCCCAGCAGGTCGCGCGCGAGAACCGCCTGCCCTGCGTCTACCTGGTCGACTCCGGCGGCGCCAACCTGCCCCAGCAGGACGAGGTGTTTCCCGACGCCACCCATTTCGGGCGCATCTTCTACAACCAGGCGACCATGTCGGCGGAAGGCATCCCGCAGATCGCCGTGGTGATGGGCTCCTGCACGGCCGGCGGGGCCTATGTGCCGGCCATGTCCGACGAGGCGGTGATCGTGAAGGGCCAGGGCACGATCTTCCTCGGCGGCCCGCCGCTGGTGAAGGCCGCCACCGGCGAGGTGGTGAGCGCCGAGGAGCTGGGCGGGGCGGACGTGCATTCCCGCATCTCCGGCGTGACCGACCACTATGCCGCCGACGACAACCATGCGCTTGCGCTCGCGCGCACGGCGCTGAGTTACCTCAACACGGTGAAGCGCCCCGATCTCGACCTGCGCGCGCCCGAGGAGCCGCGCTACGACCCGGAAGAGATCTACGGCATCGTGCCGCCGGACTGGAAGACGCCCTACGATGTGCGCGAGGTCATCGCGCGGATCGTGGACGGCAGCCGGCTCGACGAGTTCAAGGCGCTCTACGGCACCACGCTGGTCACCGGCTTCGCGCATATCGAGGGCTATCCGGTCGGCATCGTCGCCAATAACGGCATCCTGTTCTCGGAGTCTTCGCAGAAGGGCGCGCATTTCATCGAGCTCTGCGCCCAGCGCGGCATCCCGCTGGTGTTCCTGCAGAACATCACCGGCTTCATGGTCGGGCGGAAATACGAGTCAGGCGGCATTGCGCGCGACGGAGCCAAGATGGTCCACGCCGTCGCCTGCGCGCGGGTGCCGAAATTCACCATCGTCATCGGCAACAGCTTCGGGGCGGGCAACTACGCCATGTGCGGGCGCGCCTACGGGCCGCGCTTCCTGTTCACCTGGCCGAACGCGCGCGTCTCGGTGATGGGCGCGGAGCAGGCGGCGACGGTGCTGGCGACGGTGCGCCGTGATGCGCTGGCGCGCGACGGGCGGGAATGGCCGGAGGAGGACGAGGCGGCCTTCCGCCAGCCGATCCTCGACCAGTACGAGACCCAAGGGCACCCCTATTACGGCTCGGCCAGGCTGTGGGACGACGGCGTGATCGACCCGCCCCAGACCCGCACCGTGCTGGCGCTCGCCATCTCCGCCGCCCTCAACGCCCCCATCGAGCGCGGCCAGTTCGGCGTCTTCCGCATGTAGGGGACGCGGCGCGCGGTCCGACCGGATTGGACCGCATTCGAGCCCCGGCCCAGGATGGGCCCCGGATCGCAGTCCGGGACGGCGAATGAGAGGTGCACCGACGGGTCGTTGACCGACTGCCAGTCAAGAATCAAGCGGGCAGAATCGTGTGCCCAGGCAAGGCAGCTACGGCATGCGCGTAGGCCGTGCAGGCGCGGATATCGTCCGGCTCAAGACCGGAACAGTCCTTTGCCGTCGCGGTGCGCCGATGCCGGGGCTCGCCATCGGCCTTCGGACTACCTTGCGGGCCGGATGAGCAGATTGCCGAAGCGGTCCACCCCGGCGTGGAAGCCCGGGTGAATTACCGTGGTCGAGTCGATCTCCTCCACGATGGCCGGCCCTTCGACCGCGCCGCCGGCCGGGAGCCGGTAGCGGTCGTAGCTCGGGCAGTCGACGAAGCCGCCGGCCTCCGCGAAATAGACCTGGCGCACCGAGCGCCGGGCCGCCGCCGCATCGCCATCGCCCCTGGGCAGCTCCCGCAGCTTCGGCTTTGCGATGTTGCCGACCGCGGTGAGCCTGAGCGTCACGAACTCCACCGGCTCTTCCGGGGCCGCGAAGCCGTAGGCGCGTTCGTGCTCCGCGTGGAACTTCCGCAGCATCGACTGCAGGGCGCCGCCCGCGCCGCCATCGTCGAGCGGTATGGACAGCTCGTAGCTCTGGCCGACATACCGCATGTCGACATGGCGCTCGAACCCGATGCCCGCATGTCCCATGCCCTCGGCCAGCAGCGCCTTCCGTCCCCGTTCCTCCATCCCGCGGTAGAGCCGGTCCACCTGCTCCGGGTCGAGCGCGTCGGTCCGCTGTATCAGCGTGGCGGAGTAGTCGTGCTTGATGTCGGTGACCAGCAGGCCCATGGCCGAGGTCGTGCCCGGGCTCATGGGAACCAGCACGGCCGGGATGTCGAGCTCCGCGGCGAGGCGGTTGGCGTGCACGGGGCCGGCGCCGCCGAAGGCCACGAGGGTGAAGTCCCGCGGGTCGTGGCCTCTCTGGATCGAGATGCGCCGGAGCGCGCCGACCATGGCGCTGTTCGCGATCTCCACGATGCCGAGCGCCACCGCGACCACGTCCAGGCCGAGCGGGCCGGCGCACTTCTCCTCGATGGCCCGCCAGGCCGCGTCCTCGTCGAGGCGCATCTCGCCGCCGAGGAAATGGTCCGGGTCGAGGCGCTTCAGCACGAGGTTCGCGTCCGTGATGGTGGGCTCGGTGCCCCCCTTGCCGTAGCAGGCGGGCGCCGGGTCGGCGCCGGCGCTCCGCGGGCCGACCCGCAGCACGCCGCCCGAATCCACCCAGGCGATGGAGCCGCCGCCCGCGCCGATCTCGACCAGGTCGATCACCGGGGTGCGGATGGGGTAGCCCGCCCCCTTCGCGCCGTGCTCGGCCCGGGCCGCGGCGCCGACCTCGTACTCCTTGGTGATGCCGGGCGCGCCCTGCTCGACGAGTCCTGTCTTGGCTGTCGTGCCGCCCATGTCGAAGGACAGGATGTTGTCGAAACCCAGGACCTCGCCGAGATGGGCGGAGACAATGACGCCCGCAGCGGGCCCCGACTCGACCATGAACACGGGCTTGGTGCGGGCGGCCTCGAAGGTGAGCACGCCGCCGCTCGACTGCATGACCAGCAATTGTCCCTTGAACCCCGCATCGCGCAGGCGGGCCTCGATGCTGGAGAGGTAGCGCTCGACGACGGGCCGCACGCCGGCGTTGACGAGGGTGGTGCTGGCGCGGAAATACTCGCGGAACTCCGGCGCCACCTCCGAGGAGAGCGAGACCGCCGCTTCCGGGAAGACCTCGTGCACGATCTCGCGCGTGCGCCGCTCATGTTCGGGATTGCGGTAGGCGTGGAGATAGCACACGCCAAGCGACTCCACGCCTTCCTTCCTGAGCGTCTCCGCCGCCCGGGCAACCGCCTGCTCGTCCAGCGGCGTCACCACCGATCCGGATGCGTCGAGACGTTCCGGGATGCCGAAACACAGGTACCGGGGCGCCAGCGGCCGCGGCTTCTCGAACAGCAGGTCGTAGAGGGAGGGCCGGATCTGGCGCTGGATCTCCAGCATGTCCCGGAACCCTTCCGTGGTGATGAAGCCGGCGGGCGCGAGCTTCCCCTCGATGATGGCGTTGGTGGCCACCGTGGTCCCGTGCACGAGATATCCCACATCCGCCGCCCCGATGCCCGCCTCGCGCAGGATGCGCTCCACCGCGGCGAGAAAGCCGACCGAAGGGTCCCCGGGGGTGGAGGGGACTTTCACGATCCGGGTCCCGCCCGTGTCCTCGTTTATGAGGATTCCGTCGGTGAAGGTGCCGCCGACGTCGATTCCCAGCCGGTAGCGATGGGTCATGCGGTTGCCCGCCCCGGCTGGCGGCAGCGCGCCGTTTCGGCCTCGTCGACCGTCCAGGAGCCTGTATCCACGGCGACCTTGTAGACCTCGCGGGCGCGTTCGGCGGACACCTTGCCCTCGCGCACGTCGCGCAGCACGAGCGCCGGGTCGCGCTCTTCCGGCGGCCCGTAGCCGCCGCCTCCGCAGGTCCGGTAGCTGATGACGTCGGCGGGCCTGAGGTCGACCGTGGTTTTGGAGCCGAGTTCGCGGGCCTCGCCGTCGGGGTTGAGGATGTAGTACGCCTTGCGGCCGTCCTGCCCTCCGAACAGTCCCCACGGTCCCCAGCGGTCGCGGTCGGCCAGGATGGTGAAGGTCACCTCGTGGTCGTCGAACCGGTAGTCGCGCCGCACCCCGAGGCCTCCCCGATGCCGGCCGGCGCCCTCCGAATTCTCCACCAGCTCATAGCGCAGGATGCGCACGGGATAGTTGATCTCGGTTTCCTCGACCGGCGCGTTCTCGGTGTTCTGGCCGTGCGTCTGGACCGCGTCCGGGCCGTCGCTGTGCGCCCGGGCGCCGTAGCCGCCGCCGAGCGTCTCCAGGTAGCAGTAATAGGCGCCGGTGCGGGGGTCGGCGCCGCCGAACCCGGCATGGCACTGCATGGCCTTGGTGCCTGCGATCATGCGCTCGGGTATGGCCTGGGCCAGCGCCTTGAAGATGGTGTCGTTGAGGCGCACCTGGGTCTCCCAGCCGGCCACCACCGGGAAGGGATGCACGCAATTCACGACCGTCCCCTCCGGGGCCTCCAGCCGCACGTGCCGGTAGAAGCCCTCGTTCACCGGCAGGTCAGGGTCCGCCACGCATTTCAGCGCGTAGGCCGCTGCGGAATAGGTCTGGGCCCAGGTCGAGTTCACGGGCGCGCGCCGCTGCGGGTCCGATCCCGTGAAATCGAACAGCACGCCGTCGCCGCCGACCGCCACCCGGACCGCCAGGCGCACGGGCCGGTCCGTGAAGCCGTCATTGTCCACATAGCCTTCGGCGGCATACTCGCCCCTCGGCAGCTTCGTGAGCTCCGCCGCCGTGCGCCGGTCGGTGTATTCGATGAGCTCGTCCATGTAGAAGTTCACCGCCTCCGGGCCGTAACGGTCGAACAGCGCAGTCAGCCGCCGGCCGCCGGTATTGTTGGCCGCGATCTGCGCCCGGAAATCGCCGGCCGTCTCGCGTTTGGAGCGGATCTGGGAGAGGATCAGCCGGAACACGTCGTCCACGATTTCCCCGGCCTTCACCATCTTCACCGGAGGGATGATCACGCCTTCCTGATAGACCTCCCGAAACGCGCCCACGCTCGCAGGCGCGCCGCCGCCCACGTCCACATGGTGGGCCAGATTGCCGAAAAAGCCGTGAATCCCGCCCCGGTAGTAGAACGGCGCGATCACCACGATGTCGTTCAGGTGGGCGCCGCTCGGGTAGGGATAGTTGACGACCAGCTGGTCGCCGGGCCCGAGATTCCCGGGCCCGTATTCGAGGACCGCCTGGCGCACCGTCCCGACCATCGAGCCCAGGTGGTTGGGTTGGCTGAACGACTGCGCGATGGGGCGGAGGTCCCGGTCGAACAGGCTGCACGAGAAGTCGCACCGGGTCTTGATGTTGGTGGAATAGGCGCTGCGGCGCAGCGCCAGCGCCATCTCCTCCGTCGCCTCGAGAAAGCCGTTGCGCAGGACTTCGAACTTGATGGGATCGACCTTCATGGGAACGCTCCCTGGAATCGGGCGCAACAGGAAACCCCGCAAATCTCCGGTTGCCAAGGGCGGGCGGCCCCGTCGGGCGGTCAGTCCGTCTGGCGCAGCGTCCGGATCTCGCCCATCGCGACCGAGAGCATGGTGAAGTCCGTCTGCCCGGCGTTCATCAGGTCGCCGACGATCTGCCGGCACCGGGCCACGGGGATGCGGTTCTGCCTGAGCCAGGCATCCACGCGGCCCGCCGGCGCCCCCTTGCCGGCGTCGAGCCTGAGCGAGTCCAGGGTAAGCGCGCTCAACTGCGCGTAGAGGTCGTCGCGGAGCGCCGCGCGCGACAGCGCCTGCCAGCGATTGGCTCGCGGCAGGGCCGCGATCCGGTCCCGGAGCCAGTGAAGGTCGAGCTTCTCGCCGAGCTCGAAATAGACCGAGGCCGCCGTCTCGACCGGGATGGCCGCGCTCGCCGCGACCTCCACCACGGCCAGCGCCGAGAGCAGGTCGTCGCAGCACGCCACCTCCGCCGCCAGTGCTTCGGGAACCCCGCTTTCGACGAGGCGGCCGGCCGCCGCATCGATGGCACTTCGGCTCGGAGCGGCGACGACATCCCTCAGGCCCTCCCGGAGCGCCGTGACGCCGGCGGCGAAATGCCCGGTGTCGCGCGCGACGTCGAGAGGACGCGGCCGGTTCCGGAGCAGCCACCGCGCGGCCCGCTCCACCAGCTTGCGGGTTTCCTGCAGCATGGAGATCTGGACGTCCGCCCCCACCCGGCTGTCCAGCGCCTCGATCGCCTCCCAGGTCTCGCGCATGCCGTAAACCTCGCGCGCGACGAGATAGGCGCGGGCGATGTCCGCATCGTCCGCCCCGGTTTCCTCGCCAAGCCGGAACGCGAACGTCATCCCGCAGCGGTTCGCCATCTCGTTCGCGACCTGGGTGGCGACGATTTCGCGCGCGAGGCGGTGAGCGGGCATGAGCCCGGCATGGCGCTTGCGGAGCGCCGAGGGGAAATAGGCCCGGAGCTCGCCCGCCGCGAAGGGTTCGTCCGGCAGGGCCGAAGCAAGCAGGCGCTGGAACAGGCCGATCTTCACATAGGCGATCAGCAGGGCAAGTTCCGGGGTGAACAGCCGGCCCTTCGCCTCCAGGCGTTCGGCCAGCTCCTCGACCCCGGGCAGGAACTCGATCTCGCGGTCGAGCTCGCCGTCCCGCTCGAGCCGCCGGATGAGCCTGGCATGCACCTCCAGCATGGACGGTGCCTGGCTCGCCGCCACGCTGAGCGCCTGGGTCTGGAGATAGTTGTTGCGCAACACCAGGTCCGCCACCTCGCCGGACATCGTCTCCAGCAGCCGGTTGCGCTGCTTCCCGGTCATGTCGCCGGCCGACACCGCCTCGTTCAGCAGCACCTTGATGTTCACCTCGTGGTCGGAGCAGTCCACCCCGCCGGAATTGTCGATGGCGTCGGTGTTCACGCGCCCGCCCTTCGCCGCATATTCGATGCGCCCGAGCTGGGTGAAGCCGAGATTGCCGCCCTCGCCGACGATCCGGCACCGCAGGTCCTCGCCGTTGACGCGCACGGCGTCGTTGGCCCGGTCGCCGACATCGCCGTGGCTTTCCTGCCGCGACTTGACATAGGTGCCGATCCCGCCGTTCCACAACAGGTCGACCGGCGCCTTCAGGATAAGGGCGATCAGCTCGTTCGGTGTCGGGGCCTCGGCATCGGTGCCCAGCGCCTCGCGCGCTTCCGCGCTGAGCGGGACGGATTTGGCGCCTCTCGGGTAGATGCCGCCGCCTTCGGACAGGACCGAGCGGTCGAAATCGTCCCATGTCGAGCGCGGCAGCGCGAAGAGCCGCCGGCGCTCGGCGAAGGCGGCTTCGGCGTCCGGGTCCGGGTCGATGAAGACATGCATGTGGTTGAACGCGGCCACGAGCCGGATATGCCGGGAGAGCAGCATCGCATTCCCGAACACGTCTCCGCCCATGTCGCCGATGCCGACCGCGGTGAAATCGGTCGCCTGGCAGTCGATCCCCAGTTCGCGGAAATGGCGCTTGACCGACTCCCACCCGCCGCGCGCCGTGATGCCCATGCCCTTGTGGTCGTAGCCCTGGGAGCCGCCGGAGGCGAACGCGTCGCCGAGCCAGAAGCCGTATTCCCCGGCCAGCGCATTGGCGATATCGGAGAAGGTCGCCGTGCCCTTGTCGGCCGCAACCACCAGATAGGGGTCGTCGCCGTCGTGGCGCACCACCTGCGGCGGCGGGACCACCTGCCCTCCGACCAAATTGTCGGTGAGGTCCAGCATGCCCCGGATGAACGTCCGGTAGCAGGCGACTCCCTCTTCCTGGACGGCCTCGCGGCCGGCCGACAGGGGCAGCTTCTTCGGCACGAATCCTCCCTTCGAGCCGACCGGCACGATCACCGCGTTCTTCACCGTCTGCGCCTTGGCCAGTCCCAGCACCTCGGTGCGGAAATCCTCGCGCCGGTCCGACCAGCGGATGCCGCCGCGCGCAACGGCGCCGCCACGCAGATGCACGGCCTCGACACGGGGCGAATAGACAAAAATCTCGAATTGGGGCCGCGGCTCCGGCAGTTCCGGAATCCGGCGCGGGTCGAGCTTGAACGAAAGGTAGGGCTTCGGCGCGCCGTCCGCGCCAGCCTGGTAG
>JAJECZ010000346.1 GCA_022821735.1 Alphaproteobacteria bacterium
ACCGTCGGCCTGCGCATCGGCGAGCCGCTTCAGGACCACGATGCCGCAACCCTCGCCCCGCACGTATCCGTTGGCGGAGGCGTCGAAGGTCTTGCACTGTCCGTCCGGCGAAAGCATCCCGGCGTTGGCGCGCATCTCCAGCAACCGGCCGGAGAGGATCGTGTGCACCCCGCCCACCAGCGCGAGGTCCGTTTCCCTCCGCTGCAGGCCGGATACGGCCTGGTGCATCGCCACCAGGGATGACGAGCAGGCAGTGTCGACTGCCATTGCCGGCCCTTCGAGGCCCAGAGCGAAAGCAACCCGGCCGATGGCCGTATTGAAGGATGTGCCGGTGACCGTGTAGAGGTTCGCCGCCGATCCTTCGGTCTCGCCGGCCTCGTCGGCTTCCAGGAGCAGTCCCCGGTAATCGTAGTTGCTGATGCCCGCATAGACGCCGGTACGGCTGCCCTGCAGCCGATCGGCGTCTATGCCCGCGTCTTCCAATGCTTGCCAGCTCGTCTCCAGCATCAGCCGCTGCTGCGGGTCGAGCCGTTGCGCTTCCACCGGCGATATGCGGAAGAAGGCGGCATCGAAGCGGTCGAGCTCCTCGAGATAGGCGCCGTAGCGGCACGCATCGACCTGTCCCGTATTCTCGGGGAAAAGGGCGCCAACGCGCCCGATGCCGGATCCCGGAACGCCCTGCTGCACGGCGTTGCCGCCGGCTTCCAGCAAGCTCCAGAAAGCGGACAGGTCGCCGGCGCCGGGAAACCGGCACGCCATGCCGACGATCGCGACAGGAGTACCGAACCCGGAGGCTGCAGACAAGCCTGCTTCGGTGGAATGGCGCGGTTCTTCGCCAGGACCGTGGTGCCGGTCAGAATCCGTCATTGCGATGCTCTCTCACCCGATAGCTTGCGCGGCCTCTTCGCCTGCTGAGCTATGTCTTCTTGCGGACAAGAGGACGCGCATGAATCATATCAGAGCAATGCATTCCAAGTCGAGCGATTGGCGATTGAGCTGAGCGGAAGATGCGGTCCCGGGAGTGCGAGGGAACCGGATGGATCGGTCAACCCAGCAGCGACCGGGCCATGTCCCTGGCTTCCTTCTCCGTTGCAAACATCCGACCGTCGGGGATCCGGTCGAGGACATCGAAGGCATACAGGGTTCTGCGGACGCGGTCCGAGGCTCCGAAGACGACGATCTCGGTTCCGGCCTGTTTCGCGCGGTCCAGCAGGAGCGCAAGCAAGTGCGCCGCGCTGTCGTCCATGTGAGTGACCTCGGAAAGATCGAAGATCACGATCTCATGGTCGCGGATGTCGTCGCAGATCGGTCGGATCAGCTTGCGCGACGAGGACACCGTGAATGCGCCGCGAAACGCCAAAAGCCCTACCCGCGCTTCAAAAACGCCGGATTCGACGCCGAACGTCGAGTCGAGAAGCGGCGTCGAGATCACGCGGTCGATCTCCAGCGCTTCCAGCTGCGCGGCATTGACGATGTATGTCGCGATGACACCGAAGACGATGGCGAAGAGCGGATCGACAAAAACCGTCACACCCAGGATCAGGAGCATGACCGCAGAATGCCGCGGGTCCATCCGAGGGACCTTCCGCAGGAACGAGAAGTCGATCAGGTTCCAGCCGACGACTATGACGATGGCCAGCAGCGCTGCGAGCGGAAGCGGCGCGACATAAGGGCCGAGGCCCAGGATGAGCGCCGCGACGATGATCTGGCAGACGATGCCCACAACGACGGTTTTCCCGCCGAAGCGGCGCGACGTCATGGTGGCGATGTTCCCGCCGCCCGGCAGGACGCCCACGATGCCGGCTGCGATGTTTCCGATGCCGAGGCCGAACAGTTCACGATTCGGATTGTGCTGGGAACCGGTGAAGCTGTCGGCTATGAGTGCCCACATCAGCGTGTAGATCGAACTGATGAGCGCAATCAGCGCCGCCGGTCCGACGGCGGTCGGCAGGAAGTCGAGAGACGGCATCTCCAGCACGGGAACCGGCAGTCCGACCGGGACGGGGCCGAGCTGCCGGACGTCGGGCAGGAATTGCGACAGGAGCCAGCCGATGGCGATGGCGGCGAGTGCCGACGGCAGATATTTGCCGACGCGGGCCGGCCAGGCGAACAACACGACCAGGCAAACGCCGGCGACGGCGATGTCGCTCATCCCGAGACGAACCAGCTTGTCGACTTGCGACGAGAGAAGCAGCACGCCAATGCCGGACATGAACCCCGTGAGTACGATATGCGGCATGTAGGAAACGAATCGGCCGATCCCGGCGAGCCCGAGGGCCATCTGGAAGACACCGGCCATGACGATGATGACGGCGAGTTCCGGCAGACTGATCTCACTGCCTATCACCAAGCTTGCCATGATGACCGCAAGCACGGCGCTGGGGCCGCTTACCAGCGCGCGGGTGCCGCCGGACAGCGCTGCGATGATCCCGACGAGAACGCCGCACCAGAGCGCCGATAGCGGGCCCATGCCGGAGATGACCCCAAGCGCCATGGCGGACGGAACATAGGAGGCCAACAGGATAATACCTGCCCTGAGATCCGCCCAAAACGCGGTGCGCGTATAGGCAGGCCGTTTCTCGTTCCGCAGACCGCTTAACATATGCAGCTCCTGTCAGGATCGGGGCAGTCTGCGAAAATCCCGGTGATTACGGCGAAAGCCGGCCAGCCCCTCTCAAGAGTTGGTGCCTCTGACACTGCTTGCGATCTATAGCAATTTTTGAACTTCCGGGCGAAGCGGTTTCGGGGAGCAGGATCGATGACCGTGGCGGAACGGTCTGGCTCGCTTCTGGACTGGGAGCGTGAACCGAGTTCGTGGAATTCTCCCCTGGATCCCTTGTTATACCAGCGACCAGGCCAGGCTCCGGGCTTCCTCCCGGGTCTCCACGATACGGTCATCGGGGACCCGGTCGAGGACGTCGAAGGCATAGAGGGTTTTTCGGACACGGTCGTTCACGCCGCAGACGACGATCTCCGTGCCGGTCTGTTTCGCCCGGTCGATGAGCAGGGCCAGCAGGTTGGCGGCGCTGTCGTCGATATGGGTGGCGTTGGACAGGTCGAAAATCACGACTTCATGGTCGCGGATATCGTCGCCGATCAGCCGGATCAGCTTGCGCGACGATGACACCGTGAACGAGCCGCGGAAGGCGAGCAGCCCTATGCGCGCTTCGTAGTCGTCCGACGCTTCCGCCCCGAAAGTGGAGTCCAGAAGCGGGGTGGAAATCACACTGTCGAGTTCCAGCGATTCCAGCTGCGTTGCGCTGACGATGTTCGCGGCGATGACGCCGAACACGATGGCAAAGAGCGGATCGACAAAGATCGTCACGCCCATGATCAGGACCATGACTGTCGAGTGCCGCGGGTTCATCCGGGGCACTTTCCGCAGGAAGGAGAAGTCGATCATGTTCCAGCCGACGAGCATCACGATGGCGGAGAGCGCCGCGAGCGGGAGCGGCGCGACATACCGGCCGAGGCCGAGAATGAGCGCCGCGACGACGACCATGCAGATTATGCTTGCGACGACGGTCTTCCCGCCGAAGCGGCGCGACGTCATGGTGGCGATGGTCGCCCCTCCGGGCATGA
>JAJECZ010000239.1 GCA_022821735.1 Alphaproteobacteria bacterium
GCGCCGGTGTCGTGTCGGAGTTCGGAAGAAACCGGAAAGGGAGGAGACGGAATGGGGAGCGGATCGACGGCCCCGGAGGCGGGCGGGCTGCCGCAGCGGAAGCAGGGCCGCACGGTGAGCGAGGACATGCGGGCCGCGGCGGTGGCGGCCGTGCTGCATGAGGGCATGAGCCGGGGCGCGGCGGCGCGGCGCTTCGGCGTGTCGGCGAACAGCGTCCGCCTGTGGGTGAACCGCTTCCGGGAGCACGGCCATGTGCGGCCCGACAGGCGGGGCGGCAGCCGCATGCGGGCCGAGCCGGAGCGGGAGCGGATTTTCCGCATCGTGGAGGAGCGCCCGGACATCTCCATGTACGGGCTGCGCGACGCGCTGGCCGCCGAGGGCGTGTCGATCAGCGCGGACACGGTGCAGCGCTTCCTGAAACGCCACGGCATCGACCGCGAAACCCGCCGCGCGCGGCGGCGCGGGCGGGGGAAGGCCGGTAGGTAGCAGGCGGCAGGTGAGCCGGCCTCATCGACCGCCCCCACGAGCCCGGCTCACCCCCAGCACTGTTCACGCCGCCGGAGCCGCCTCGGCCGGGGTTATCTTTTCGAGTTCGTCTTTCAGTTTCCGTTCGGCTCGCCGCAGGTCGTGGTTCTGCTGCATCCTGAGCCAGAGGCCCGGCCCGTTGCCGACGAGCCTGCCGATCCGCAGCGCCATTTCCACGGAGACGGGATGCGTGCAGGACAGGACCCGGTGCAGGTGCTGGCGCGAAACCCCCAGCCGTTTCGCCGCCGCGCCGGTCGAAAGGCCGAGCGCCGGCAGCACGTCCTCGCGCAGTACTTCTCCTGGATGGATAGGCGCACGCGCGGGCGGGCGTTCGACGCGATACTCAGTCATTCTGTCCTCTCCTCAATGATATTGTTCGAGGTCGACGCGCAGCGCCTCGCCCTCCCGCCATTCGAAGGTGATGCACCAAGGACCGTTGACATGGATGGTGTAGCGTTGAGGCGCTCCGCGGAGGCCGTGGAAATCGAACCCCGGAATGCGCAGATCGGCCAGTGATTCGGCCCGGTCCAGGACTTCCAGCCGGCGCAGGCAACGCGCATGAAGGCTTGGTTGGACATGGCGGCTGCGGCCTCGTTCGAACAGTTCGGCAAGACCCTTGTGCCGGAAGCTCCGGATCATGGCGGGTGGTAACACATTATGTTACTATCTTTCAAGAAGGTTCGTCAGCCTCGAACATCGAGCCGCCGAACAACGGTTCTAAAGGCGCGCCTCAGCCGCCCCGCCCCGGCGGCTCCCAGCCGGGCGGGGCGATCTCGAAGCCTTCGAAGGTGAAGGCGGGCGCGACGATGCAGCCGGCGAGGCTCCAGTCTCCGAAGGACCGGCAGCGCTGCCACTCATGCGCCGGCACGACGGCCTGGAGTTCGTGGCCCTCTTCCAGCGGCCCGAGCGTCACCCGGCGGGTCTCCGTTTCCAGCACCAGCGGCGCGCCGGCGTGCCAGGCCCAGATTTCCGGGGCGTCGACCCGATGCCAGCGCGACGGCCCGCCCTCCAGCAGGAAATAGATCGAGGTGACGGCCGTGCGCCCCTCGCCCGGCGCCCGGTAGGTCTCCCGGTAGAACCCACCCTCCGGATGCGGCTCCAGCCCGAGCCGCCGGACGACCTCTTCCGCTTTCACTCGTCCGGCTCCCTCAGCCCGGCGAGCCCGGCGAAGGGGCCCGCCGGCGCCTCGTCCTCCTCCGGGTCGTAGTCGAGCGCGGCGATGTCGGCGTCCGGGGCGCGGGGGTGGGGGTCGAGGCCGAGCGCCAGCACCTCCCGGACCAGTTCCAGGAGATCGACGCCCCCGGGCGGCAGCGGGTCCGGCCCGTCCTCGTCGAGCGCGCCGACCTCGACCTCGTGCGCCTCCGCCTCGGCGAGCCCCGGCAGGTAGCGCCGCGAAACCGGCTCGGCGAAGTCCTGGTCGAACGGCTCGTCCGTCACCACGCAGAGCCGACCCAGCCGCGCCGCCACCCGTCCCTCAACCGCCAGCCCGCCTTCCGGCAACGGGCGGGCGGCGAGCGCCGCCTCGACCGAATGCACCGCCGGCAGCTCGAACAGCGCCGACAGCTCCCGGCATTCCGCCGGCGTTGCGCGGGCCTCGATGCGTGCCTCGGCCTCGGGGCGGGCGATCCGGCGGGTCAGCACGGCGGGGCGTCCGGGAAATGCGCCTCGCCGGCGGCAAGCGCGGCGTCCTCCTGCACGGCGAGCGCCGCCTCGACCGCGCGGATATAGGCGGCCGCGCGCTCCGCCTGTCCGGGCGCGGGCTCCAGTGTGCCGTAGAGGTTGCGCTCGGCCGCCGCAGCGAGGTCGCCGCCGCGGTCCAGCCCGTCGCTGTAGGCGTCCAGCCGGCCGTAAAAGGCCGATGCCATCCGCCTCACCTTCTTTCCGACCGAGAGGTCGCCCGCGCCCATTTCCCGCAAGCTCTGGTCCATGTCGGCGACGAACAGGTCCACCAGCCCCTGGCCGAGCCCCTCCAGCGCCGGCGCGCGCTGCACCCGGCGCAGCAGCAGCGCGACATGCAGGGTCACCAGCTCGAAACGCCCGTCCAGCGTGTCCGGCACGCCGAGCGCCAGCATGACCGCCGGCCGGCGCGCGGCGGCCACGGCCGCGCGGTAGAGCTCCCACGCCGCGGCCGGTGTCCGCGGCCCGGAAAACAGGCGTTTCAACGCATCGAGATTGACAGCCGGGCCTCGTCTCGCCATCAAGAAGCGGAACTCCGGAGCGGGAAGAGCGCTGCCCATGATACGGATTGCCGCCATGCTTGTCGCGGCCGGCCTCGCCTTCGCCGGCTGCACGCCCGCCGTCGACCACCGCGGCTATGTGGTGCCGAAACAGGCGGTCGAGAAACTCGCGGCCGGCACCGCGACACGCAGCGAGGTGCTGCAGGCGCTCGGCACGCCGTCCACCACCGCCGCGTTCGACGACAACACCTGGTACTATTTCGGCGAGACGACGCAGCGGGAATCCTTCTACGACCCCGAGTTGATCGAACGCCATGTGCTGATCCTGCGGTTCGACGAGGCCGGCCTGCTGTCCGAGGTCGGGACGAGGGACGCCGGGAGCGGACGCGAAGTGGTGCTGGTCAGCCGCGAGACGCCGACGGCCGGCCATTCCTTCACCATCATCGAGCAGATATTGGGCAATATCGGCCGCTTCCGCGATCCGGGCGCGCCGCAGTAAAGCACGGCTCCGCCGTTCGGGCCGGGAGGCCCGGCCGGTCCGGCTCAGTCGCGGTTCCGGTCCCTGCCGGGGCCGGGCCGCCGCGGGCCGCCGCCCCTGGGCGGGCCCCGCCGGTCGTCATAGCCGCCGCCGCGCCGGTCGTCGTAGCCGCCCCGCCGGTCGTCGCCGCGCCTGTCGTCGTAATGCCTGCCCCTCGGCCGCTCGCCCTGGCGGTCCGCTGGCCGTCCACCCCGCTGCCATTCGAGCGTGATGCGGAACGCCGCGCCCTCGTCTCCCGCCGCCACGACCGGCTCCCCGGCGGCGTCGAACTTGAGCGCGAACGCGATCGCCACCTTTCCGGGGTCGGCGGCTTTCACCTGCTCCAGCAGGGTTCCGGCCAGCGGCTGCAGGCGCGAGGCGGCGCGCTCGAAGCGCGGCACGACTTCCACGCCGCCGGACGCGGCCTGTTCGGCCTCCTCCGCCTCGCCGGCGGTTTCGACATGGATCGTGCTGCCGTCGGACAGCAGGAACTTGACGGTCTTCGCGGTCATTTGCAGGGCAATCCTATACCGCGTCCGGCGCGGCGACGGGCGCCCGGGACTATCTCCCGGCGCAAGGGGGGCGGAACTTACCACCCCGCCCGGCCGGGCCCAACCTAATTCGCGGAGAGCGGCGCGGAAAAGGGCACGCCCGGCACGCGGATGCCGTTCGGGCGCCCTGACGCCGTCGCCTCCTGGTATTCCTCCGTCATCAGCGGCGGCAGGTCCGGCCCGTCCGCGCAGGCGAGCCAGAG
>JAJECZ010000260.1 GCA_022821735.1 Alphaproteobacteria bacterium
GACAGCTCGCTCGAGACTTTACCGACTTTTGCCCGGCGCCGTTTTGACGTAAAGTCAGGGTCGAGGGAGACGGCACCCTGGCTCAGGCGAACACCACCCGAAACGAACGCACCGACCTGCGTCCCGGCGAAGCGGCGGAGCGGCGTATCGACAGGCGCGAAACCCTGGCGCTCGCCCGCGGGGACGCGGTGCGCTTCTTCGAGGCCGTCGCCGCCCCGCCGCCGCCGAACGACCGGCTCCGCACGGCCCTGGAAGAACACGCCCGGCGCGTCGACTCCCGTTGACCCGGACGGCGGCGCAAATGCGGCGGGCTTGCAATATTCTCCAATTGTTCTAATTGCCGCCCCATCGACATAAAGGGAGCGGCGGCCATGCCGAAAGCGTTTTCCGTGGATTTGCGACTTCGGGTCCTTGCGGCGGTGGAGAACGGGCTGACCTGCCGCAAGGCGGCGGAGATGTTCGGCGTGAGCAGAGCGGCCATCCTGAACTGGCGCGCGCTCGAAAGGAGACGGGGCGGCGTGCAGCCGAAGCCGATGGGCGGGGACACGCGCTCCTGGCGTATCGAGGCCGAGCGCGACACGATTTTCGCGCTGCTGGAGAGGAACCCGAAACTCACGGCCTCCGCGCTGCGCCGGGCGCTCGAGGCGCGGGGCCTCGTCTTCAGCTACCATGCGGTGCAGAACTTCGCGAAGCGCAACGGCATCGAACTGGCGCGGGGCCCGGGCGGCCGCCGGAAGACCGGCGCATGGCAGCCGCCGGCACCAGCTTCCCGGCAGTCCTGATCCGGGAGGCTTTTCCCCATCGGGTGTGATGCCCGCCGCGCCAAACGCGGTGGGCAATCCTGCAGCCGGCGCGCGCACCTCTCCCGCATGGTCCCGCCCGCCGCGACACCCGCTCCTCGTCCCGTGTGCGCCAAGGCGCCGCGCCTCAAGTCATAACCCGTTCCCGTTCGCCATGGGCCCGCATATAGCCCGGCCGCGGCCCGGTGTCAAGCAGTTGCAGGAAATAAATCTTCATGGGGGAACCCCGCGGCCGCTCAGTCCGAGTAGAGTCGCCATCCTTCGATACGCCCGCCGGAGGCGGGCTACTCAGGATGACGGGGGAGGAACCCGGCGCCGTTCGGGACGAGGGGGGAGGTGAAGGCCGTCCGCTCATGCATCCCCCTCCTCATCCCGGGCAGCGCCTGCGCCGCACCCCCAACCCTCATCCTGAGTAGCGACCGTGTCAGCGGGCGCGTATCGAAGGACCGCCCCGCCGCTACCCGCCCGCAAGCAGTTCCGGCGCGGGCGCGATCACGGCGAAGACGGCGCCGGCGGGGTCCTGCAGCACCGCGATGCGGCCGACCTGCGGCACGTCGAACGCCGCCTGGCACACCTTGCCGCCGGCCTCCGCCGCCGCGGCCGCCACCGCATCGGCGTCCTCCACCCGGACATAGGGCATCCAGTGCGGCGGAATCCCCGGCTCCGGCGGGGCCATCGCGCCGCCGACGGGCATCCCGCCCCGCTTGAATTCGGTGTAGTCGCCGCCGCCGCCCGGCATCTCTGCCGTGTGCGCCTCCCAGCCGAAAAGCCTGCCGTAGAAGACCTTGGCCCCCTCCACGTCCGGCGTCATCAACTCGTTCCAGAAAAAACGGCCTGCTTCGCTCATCCGTCCCTCTCCTTATGCTTCCTCTTCGCGCGCCGCCGCCACGGGCGCCCAGAGCACGTCCTCGATGCGGGCCGCGCCCGTTGCCAGCATGGCCAGCCGGTCGAAGCCGAGCGCGATCCCGGCCGCGGACGGCATGCCGTGTTCGAGCGCGGAAAGGAAGTCCTCGTCGATGGGCAGATCGTCGCCATGGAGCGCCCGGCGCTCGCGCGCCGCGGCCTCGAAGCGCCGGCGCTGCTCGGCCGCGTCGGTCAGCTCCCCGAAGGCGTTGGCGAGCTCCAGCCCGCCGACATAGATCTCGAAGCGCTCCGCCGTCCGCGGGTCGTCCGGGTCGAGGCGGGCGAGCGCCGCCATGCGCGCCGGCCATCCGTGCAGCACGGTCGGGCGCGCGAGGCCCAGATGCGGCTCTATGCGGCCCAGGAACAGGCGGAAGAACAGGTCCTCCCAGCCGTCTCCGCCGCCGGGCTCCAGCCCCTCCGCCCGGCAGGCGGCGGCGAGCCTCGCGGTGTCCGCCGCCAGCACGTCGAGGCCGAGCCGGTCCCGGAAAGCGGCCGCGACGGACAGCCGCTCGAAAGGTGCCGCCGTCGGCACGCGCCGGCCGTTCCAGCGGAGTTCCGGGCCCGCCAGCGCCAGCAGCGCCTCGCAGTCGGGGACGAGGTCGCGCCAGCCGGCGCCCGCGCGGTACCACTCCAGCAGGGTGAATTCGGGGTGGTGCGTGGCCGAGCGCTCGGCGTTGCGGAAGACGCGCGCGAACTGGAAGAGGCGCGGCTCGCCGGCGACCAGCAGCTTCTTCATCGCGAATTCGGGCGACGAGTGCAGGCGGAGCGCGCGGAACCGCCCGTCCGGCTCCTGCAGCGCCGTCTCGAAGGGCGCGACATGCACCTCCATGCCGGCGGCCACCTGGAGCGCCGGGGTCTCGACCTCGACGAAGCCCTCGCCGTGAAACCACTCCCGCATCCGCCTGAGCAGCGCCGCGCGCGCGAGCAGCGCCGGGCGGCGGGCGGCGTAGGCTTCGGGCCGCCACCAGGATTTTTCCTGCCCGGTCAACGGCTTGCCTCTTTCCGGGGCGGGGCCGGTATGGACGGCGCCCGGCCGAGCGGGTAGCGTCCGGCGCGAACGACCATCCGAGGGAGTATCCGGGAGCCCATGAACGATATCGCCATCAATGCCGAGAACCTCTGGCGGCTGGAAACGCCGGGCCACGAAGGCTGGACGCGCACCGCGCGCACCGGCGACCCGAAGAAATACTACATGGTCTCGACCGACAGCCACGCCAACGAGCCGCCGGACCTCTGGGCCACGCGCCTGCCGGAGAAATACCGCGAACGCGCGCCCCGCGTCGTCACCGACGAGAACGGCGTGCAGTGGCGCTATTGCGAGGGCTACCGGCCGGACCGCATCCGCATCATGAGCTTCGAGGGCGAGGACTGGGTGCGCTCGCAGGCCGGCGCCGACCCCGAGGGGCGCATCCGCGACAATGAGAGCGACGGCATCGACGCCGAGATCATCTTCCCGAACAAGGGCCTCGCCATGTGGGCAACGCCGGACCCGGTGTTCGCCAACGCGCAGTGCAGTGTCTGGAATGACTGGGCCTGGGAGCAGTTCGGCGCCTGGCCGGAGAAGATGGTGCCCGTGGCGGCCGTCGCGACCGGCGACCTCGACGGCACCCTCGCCGAGATCGAGCGCTGCGCAAAGCTCGGCTACAAGGCGCTCACGCTCCCCTGCAAGCCCATCTGGGGCGGGCACGACGTCGATCACGTCAACTACAACCTACCGCATTTCGACCCGCTCTGGGCGCTGGTGGAAGAGACCGGCATGCCGGTCACCTTCCATGTCAGCACCGGGCGTGATCCGCGCGCCTCGCGCGGCAATGGCGGGGCGGTTATAAACTATGTGACCCACTCGCTGTCGCCGACCATCGAGCCGGTGGCGAACCTCTGCGCCTCGGGCGTGCTGGAGCGCTTCCCGAAAATCCGCTTCGCCACCATCGAGGCCGGCATCGGCTGGGTGCCGTGGCTGCTCGACGCGATGGACGAGGCCTACCGCAAGCACCATATGTGGGTGCGCCCGAAACTGCAGGGCCTGCCGTCCGACTATTACCGCGCGCACGGCTACGCCACCTTCCAGGAAGACCCGGCGGGCCTGGCGCTCGCGAAGGACTGGGGCCTCGCCGGCAACTTCATGTGGGCGAACGACTATCCCCACCACGAGGGCACATGGCCGCATTCCGGCGAGGCCATCGAGCGCACCATGGG
>JAJECZ010000404.1 GCA_022821735.1 Alphaproteobacteria bacterium
GGGGCTGGGGGCGAGGGCGAAATCCGTCACCAAGGACCGCAGCGTCGTCGCCCGCCTGCCTATATCCGGCGATGTCGTCGTCTATCTCGCCTCGGAGGACTACGACCCGCGCGACAGCTTCTCCATGTCGGCCGCGGAGGCCCGCGGCCGGCGGCAGGCCTGGGTCTATCTGGACGCGCTGCGGACCATCGAGGGCTGCGGGAACGCCTACCTCGTCGCGACGGGCCCGGAGTTCGGCACGCGCGAGTCGCGCCATCTCAACTGCCTGCGCCAACTCGCCTGGGCCGACATCGAGGACCGCGCCCGGTTCGACGACTGCATCGCGCTCGGCGGCTGGGGCGCGGAATGGCACGACCGCGCCACCTGGGAGAGCAGCTACGACTACCCGCCGGACCGGGGCGCCTACGAGATACCGCTCGGCTGCCTGCAGAGCGCGGACACGGCCAACCTGTTCTGCGCCGGGCGCCTCGCCGACGGCGACCGGAAGGCCGGCGCCGCCATCCGGGTCATGGGCACCGCCTTCGCCACCGGCCAGGCCGCCGGCGTCGCGGCGGCGCTCGAAGCCGACGGGCGCTTCTCAGTCCCCGCGGTGCAGGCCGCGCTGAAGCGGCAGGACGCCATCCTCGACCCCGCCGACATTCCACCGCCGTCCGGCTGACGCCCCGCCCCGCCGGCGCCGCCGGGAAGCGCTTTTCGTTATCGACCCGGTGGGGTTTTGCGTCGTTCCGGGGCGTGTTTTCCGTTATCGATCCGGTGGAGTCCGGCAGCTGCTCCGGGGGTGTTTTTCGTTATCGACCCGATGGGGTCCTGCGCCGTTCCGGGCCGTGCTTTTCGTTATCGACCCGATGGAGTCTTGCGTCGTTCCTTGGGGCCCCGGCGGGCGTTGCGGGGGGAGGCTTTTCGTTATCGACCCGGTGGGGTCCGGCGCCGCTTCGGGGAGACCCGGCCGGCGGTTGCGGGGAAGTGCGTTTCGTAATCGAATTGTTATCGACCCGATGGGGCCATGAGCCGCCGGGGCTCCGGGAAGCGGACGCACCTCGCCTGTCTGCTTCCCGTGTCCCGATGCGGCGGGTTCGGCGCCGGGCGCATGCCTTTCGGCTCCCGGCGCCGCCTAGTCTATGTCATGGATTTGTTCTCCATATCGGGGCATATAGTCCCCATCATGCTCGATTGCAAGGGGATTTAAGAAAAAAATCTGAGAGCGCCTCCAGGTCCGGCGGCGCCGCCCCCTTCCCGGCGGCGCGGCGCGGGGCTATACCGGAGGCGTCGTTGGCGGCGGGGCGGCATGGCGGGCCTGGAGACCATCCTTCTCGGAATCGCGGTGGCGGCGAGCGCGCTCGCGTTCGGCGGCATGGTGACCTTTACCGGATTCTTTGCGCCGATGGTGTTCCGCAAGCTTGACAAGGCGGTTGCCGACGCCTTCATGCGCGATGCCTTCGGGCCCTACTACTTGTTCATGGCCGTCGTCTCCGGCATCGCGACGGTCTCGGCGCTCCCTGTGCAGCCCTGGGACGCCGCGATCATGGCGCTGGTGACGGCCGCGTTCCTCGCTTCGCGCTATGTGACCATGCCGCAGACGCAGCGCCTGTTCGACGCCCGCGAGCGGGGCGAATACGGCGCGGCGGAGGAATTCACGCGCGCCCACAAGCGCGCGGCCTTCGTCAACATGATCCAGCTGGTCGCCGTTCTGGTCGCGCTGCTGCGGCTGGCGCTCTGAGGCGCCGGCGCGCCCATGCGCAGGGGCCTGCAGATCGGGCTGCTCGTCTCCGGCGTCATCGTCTGCGCGCTCGCCGGCTACTGGCTCTGGTGGGCGCTCGACGGCGGGCCGGACCGGAGCCGGCCGAGCGTGGGCGGGCCGTTCGAGCTGATCGACGGCGACGGGCGCAAGGTCACGGAGCGGGACTTCGAGGGCCGGCACATGCTGGTCTATTTCGGCTACACCTTCTGCCCCGACGTGTGCCCGACCACGCTCTTCAACGCCAGCGGGGCGCTGGACGGGATCGGCCCGGCGCTGGCGTCGAAGGTCCGGCTGGTCTTCATCTCCATCGACCCCGAGCGCGACACGCCCGACATCGTCAAGGAGTATGCCGCCCACTTCCATCCCGGCACGGTAGGTCTGACCGGCACGCCCGAACAGGTCGCCGCCGCCGCCCGCGCCTGGCGCATCTACTACCGCAAGGCGGCTCCGGAAGAGGACGGCAGCTACCTGGTGGACCATTCCTCGATCCTGTTCCTGATGGACGGGGACGGGCGCTATGTCACCCATTTCGGCCATGAGGCGAGTACGGCCGACATGGCGGCGGCATTGAAACGCCTGCTGTGAAAGGCGTGATCCTGGCCGCGCCGGCCTCGGGCAGCGGCAAGACGACGGTCGCCGCGGGCCTCGTCCGCGCGCTCCGCCGGCAGGGCCGTTCCGTGCAGCCCTTCAAGGCCGGGCCCGACTATATCGACGCGGATTTCCTCGCCGCCGCGGCCGGGCGGCCCTGCCTGAACCTCGACCCCTGGGCGATGCGCCCCGAAACGCTGGCGGCGGCGCTCTACAGGGACGCCGACATCGCCGTGGCCGAGGGCGTGATGGGCCTCTTCGACGGACCGGAGGGCGGCCGCGGCTCGACGGCCGACCTCGCGGCGCTCACGGGCTGGCCGGTCGTGCTGGTCGTGGACTGCGCGCGGCAGGGCCAGTCGGTCGCGGCGCTGCTGGAGGGGTTCGCGGGCCATCGGGGCGACATCCGCATCGCCGGCGCGGTCCTGAACCGGGTCGCCGGCGCACGGCATGAGGCGCTGCTGCGCGAGCGGGCGGGCGCCGTGCCGGTCCTCGCCGCGCTCCCGCACGAGCCGGGCTTCGCCCTGCCGTCGCGCCATCTGGGGCTGGTGCAGGCGGGCGAGCATCCTGCGCTCGACGCCTGGCTGGAGCGCGCGGCCGACCTGGTCCCGGCGGCGGCGGTGCCCTTCGGCCCGCTCAACCTGCCGGCGGCGGGGCATGCCGACGGCGCGCCCCTGCCGCCGCCCGGGCAGCGGATCGCGGTCGCGCGCGACGAGGCCTTCGCCTTCGCCTATGAGCATGTGCTGGCCGGCTGGCGGCGCGCCGGGGCCGAACTCGCCTTCTTCTCGCCCCTCGCCGACGAGGCGCCGGAGGGCGACGCGGTCTTCCTGCCGGGCGGCTATCCTGAGCTCCATGCCGGGCGACTCGCGGCCGCCGGCAGTTTCATGTCCGCGCTCCGCCGCCATGAAGGGCCGGTTTACGGCGAGTGCGGCGGATACATGGTGCTGGGCGAGGGGCTGGAGGATGGGGAAGGCAAGCGCTACGCCATGGCGGGCCTCCTGCCGCTGGAGACGAGCTTCGCGGAACCCGCACGCCGGCTCGGTTACCGCCGCCTCGCGGCGAAGGGCGGCGGCTTCCCGCCGGGCCGGACCTTCCGGGGTCACGAGTTCCACTATGCGCGCGCGCTCCGCGAGGGACCGGGCGAGGCGCTGTTCGACACGGCGGACGCGCTCGGCCGCCCGCTCGGTCCCGCCGGCCTCCGGCGCGGCATGGTCGCCGGCTCCTTCATGCACCTGATCGACGGAGCCTGACGCGACAGCCGCTTCCTTCAGCTCCCGGAGGACGGGCTGCGCTGGCTCAGGAGGCCGCGGTAGATTTCCTCGTCGCCGATCACGCCCATTAGCCGGCCGTCCTCCACCATCAGCACCGGCCGGCCGGTGCGGTGCCGGATCTCGATGGCCGTGCGCATGCGCAGGTCGGTCGGCGCGGCGCAGATATCGCCGGCGGCGAGCGCGGCCAGGTCCATCTCCGGGTCGTAGCGCCGGAGGCTGGCGGGGCCGGGCTCGACCGTCGCCTCCACCGGTTTGCCGTCAGCGTCCAGCGCGAGCCGGTTGCGGCCGGACCAGTCGAGCAGCAGCGCGTCGCCCTCGCGCGGGATGTCCGCCACGGGCGTCAGTAGCGAGCGGCAGCGCAGCACGTTGAGCGCGTCCATATGGGCGATGAACTCCGCCACATAGGCGTTGGCAGGATTCAGCACGATCTCCTCCGGTTCGCCGAACTGGACGATGCGGCCCGCCTCCATGATGGCGATATGCCGGCCGAGCTTGAGCGCCTCGTTGAGGTCGTGGCTGACGAAGAGGATCGTCTTGCCGAGCCGGCGCTGCAGGTCCAGCAACTCGTCCTGCAGATGCTCGCGGATGAGCGGGTCGAGGGCGGAGAAGGGCTCGTCCATCAGCAGGATGTCGGAATCGGTCGCAAGCGCGCGGGCGAGGCCGACGCGCTGCTGCATCCCGCCGGAAAGCTCATGCACGAACCGGTCGCGCCAGCGGTCCAGATCGACCAGCTTCAGCTTCTCCGCCACGACGGCGTCGCGCTCGGCGCGGTTCATGCCGCGCAGCTCGAGGCCGAAGCTCACATTCTCCTGCACGGTGCGCCAGGGCAGCAGCGCGAATTGCTGGAACACCATCGCGATGCGCTCCATGCGCATCCGCCGGAGCGTGGCCGCATCGCAGCCGGCCATGTCGAGCGGCGCGTCGCCATCCTGCACCAGCACCTGCCCGCGGGTGACGGGGCAGAGCCTGTTGACGGCGCGCAGGAGGGTCGATTTGCCGGAGCCGGAAAGGCCCATCAGCACGCAGATCTCGCCTGGACGAACCCCAAGCGAAGCCCCGGCCACGCCCACGACGGAGCCCGTTTCGTCCTGGATTTGCTGCCGGTCGGCGCCCCGGTCGAGCATGTCCAGCGCAGCCCCCGTATCGCCGCCGAACAGGATGTCCACATCCTTGAGTTCGATTGCGGGAATGGCTCAGCCCCGATCCCTGCCGCCGCCCCGCTGTTTGCAGATGCGGTCCAGCAGGATGGCGACGATGACGATGGCGAGTCCCGCCTCGAAGCCCTTGGCGATGTTGACCGTATTGAGCGCGCGCAGCACCGGCACGCCGAGGCCGGGCGCCCCCACCATCGCCGCGATCACGACCATGGA
>JAJECZ010000476.1 GCA_022821735.1 Alphaproteobacteria bacterium
GCCATGGTACAATGACGGCGGCCAAAGCCAACAGGCGCGGAACGGGAGGGGCAAAGTGGCATTGGACTGGCGTTCGGCGGACGATGCGGTGCTGGAGGCGCATTTCAATCCGCGCGCCGCTGTGGGCGATGAGGCGGTCGAAATCCACCTCGGCGAGTATCTGGCTGAGGCGGAGGTGGCGCGTAAGAAGTGGCCCGGCACATACGACATCGCCTACGGCCCCGGCCTGCGCGAGGCTCTGGACCTGCACCGGCCGGCTTCGGGCGCGAACGGTGCGCTGTTCATGTTCATCCACGGCGGCTACTGGCGGCGCTTCTCCAAGGCGGACCACAGCTTCGCCGTCGGCGGCTTCGTCGAGCGCGGCGTGACCGTCGCCAATGTCGATTACGCGCTCTGCCCGGATGTGACCCTGGACGAGATCGTGGCAGAGATGCGCGCCTGCCTCGCCTTCGTCCATGCCCATGCCGAAGAGTGGGGCTGCGACCCGGCGCGGCTGTTCGTCGGCGGGCATTCGGCCGGCGCGCATCTGACCGCCATGCTGCTCGCGGACCCCGCTTCGGCGGCGCTGATCGCCGGCGCGCACTGCATGAGCGGCATCTACGAGACGCCGGTCGTGCGCCGCATCTCGGTGAACGAGGAGGTGCGGCTCGACGAGGCCATGGCGGCGCGCAACGACGTCTTCGCCAACCCGCCGGTGAAGCCCGTGCCGATGGTGGTCTCGGTCGGCGGCGAAGAGCCGGCCGGCTGGCAGGCGCAGAGCGCGGGCTATGCCGACATCGCCGGGGCTGCCGGCTGCGCGGTCGAGCGGGTGACGGTTCCGGGCGCCAACCACTTCTCGATGCTGTTCGACGCCGTGCGCACGGGCGGCAGGTCCTTCGAGGCCTTCGCGGCGAAGATGTAACCGGTCGATAGGTTGGAGGTGCTGCAGGTCGTTCCTACGCTATATCCGACACGAGTCGAACCGAGCACTGTGCCATATAGGCAGAACGCATCGACTGTTGTCCCGCCGTCAATGGGTCGGAGAATTGTGCTTGAAACCGGAAGGTAACGATATGACCACAAAGTTTTTCGGGCCGATTGAGATACCGGAGGATGTAATTCCACACTTGGCCAAGAAGGAACATTGGAAGAAAGGACATTCGGCTTATGAGTTAGCATATTCTTGGGTGATGGCAGGCGGGATACCGGATCCAGTATCCTATGTTCTGCGGCAAGCAGATGAGTTTCGCGATATGAAGCTAATCCAAGGTTTGTTCGAGAAGAAGACCAAGCTCCGTGATCCAGGAAGAACAGCGTCTCAGACTGACCTTCTGGTCTTGATAGGCAATGGTGAAGACTTCGCCGTGGTTGGTGTCGAGGGTAAGGTGGATGAGCCGTTTGGCGAGATTATCGAAAGGTGGCTTGCCGCCGGCGGTGAGAAAAGCTATAAACCTGAACGACTATCTCAACTCAAAAAAACATTAGGGCTTGAAGATTACAATCTTGTCTCAAAATTACGTTACCAACTATTTCATCGTACGGCGGCGACGATATACGAAGCTCGAAACTACAATGTTCGTCGAGCGGCAATGCTGGTACACTCTTTCTCGGACACCCATAGTTCGTTTGGTGACTTCAGAGACTTTTCCTGCGCCATAGGCGTGCCTGTAACCAGACCCAATGAGATCGCTGGCCCAGTGATACTCGAAGGAGTCGCCCTTCATTTGGGATGGGTTGCGGACAAGGTTTCCAATTAATCAACACTCTAGAAGGCCCCGCCCATCCGCCTGATGCGCGCCCGAACCTCGGCGGGGGACACGCCGGCCTGGCGCAGGCTTTGCAAGGTCAGCGCCCGGTCGCGTTTGGCGAGGCGGCGGCCCTCGCCGTCCGTCAGGACCGGGTGGTGCTCATAGTCGGGCATGGGCAGGCCGAGCAGCCGTTGCAGGCGGTTCTGGATCGGCACGGCGAAGGCCAGGTCCTCGCCGCGCGTCACCAGGGTCACGCCCTGGAGCGCATCGTCCACGACCACGGCGAGGTGATAGCTCGTGCGGATGTCCTTGCGGGCGACCACGGTGTCGCCCTCCGTCAGCCGGAGCGCATAGGCGTCGCCCCGCGCCATGCGCTCCCCGCGCTCGGCTTCGGTCAGCGCCCGGCAGGTGCCGGGATAGGGCGGACCCTCGGGGCCGTGAGGCGCGGTCGCCGCCGCCTCGATCTCCCGGCGGGTGCAGAAGCAGGGATAGATCAGCCCGCGCCGGTCGAGCGAGGCCAGCGCGGCGGCGTAGTCGTCCATATGGTCGGACTGCCGGCGCACCGGCTCCTCCCATTCGAGGCCGAGCCAGGCAAGGTCTTCCAGGATGCCGGCCTCGAATTCCGGGCGGCAGCGGCTCCGGTCGATGTCCTCGATGCGGAGCAGGAAGCGCCCGCCCGCCCGCGCCGCCCGGTCGGCGGCGAAGAGCGCCGAATAAGCGTGGCCCAGATGCAGCCGGCCGGTCGGGCTGGGGGCGAAGCGGGTGACGGTAGCCATGGAAGGGTGACAAGACCCCGGCTTTGGGCTAGCGGTCAACGCCATGCGACTCGACGGCCCCCGACATCCGCCCGCCAGCGGCGCGGCGCCCGCCCGTATCGTGCTGCTGCTGCACGGCTACGGGGCGGACGGCAACGACCTGATCGGCCTCGCGCCCGCCTGGGCGCCGGCCATGCCGGACGCGCTGTTCGTGTCGCCGCACGCGCCCTTTCCCTGCGAGGGCGCGCCCTTCGGCCGTCAGTGGTTCGGCATTGCCGGACGCGAGGAGGAAATGCGGCTGGCCGGCCTGCGCGCGGCCTCGGCGATGGTGGACGCCTTCATCGACGACCTGCTGGACGAAACTGGCCTGCCGCCGGCCGCGCTCACGCTCGCGGGCTTCAGTCAGGGCACGATGCTGGCCCTGCACACCGGGCCCCGGCGCGCGGAACCGCTGGCCGGCATTCTCGGCTATTCGGGCCGCCTGCTGGCGCCGGAACTGCTGGACGGGGAAGCGTTGAGCCGGCCGCCGGTGGCGCTGATCCACGGGGAGATGGACGAGTTGGTGCCCTATTCATCCATGGCCGAGGCGGCGGCGGCGCTGGACGGGGCGGGCTTCGCGGTCGAGACCCACGGACGGCCTGGCCTCGGCCACGGCATCGACCCGGCGGGAATGCAGGCCGGGCTGGCGTTCATGGCAAGAATAGCGGGGTAGGGCGGACCTACTCGAACGCCTGGTCCCAGGTTTCAGGGAGCAGCCGGTATCCGCCGTTCTCGCGGATCAGGCGCGAGAAGGCGGGGAAGTGCAGGT